>JBKOZB010000314.1:0-6401 GCA_046744225.1 Planctomycetota bacterium
GGCTGCGGCGGAAGGCCGCGACGGTCCGAAGGGTTCGAGTCAAGGAAGCGATCGTCCATGCCTCCGTGAAACGCTGCGCCTGTGGACCCGAGGCGAGCCGCGTATCCCGAGTCCCCCGCAACATCTCCCGTGGCGGGGAAATAGCTCGGGCCACTTTACCGAATCACCGCGACTGGTCAAGCCCGGTTCCATCCAGAGCGATACCGGACGAGGGTTCACGGTTCACTCGGAGAAGCTTGCAGACTGGTGAAAATTATGCTCTCACGCATACGCAATCCCCTTTTCGTCGAGGATGCCCTTGAGGGCCCGCGCGGCGTCGCCGAAGCGCTCGGGGCCGGTGAAGCCGAAGGAGAGCTGGGCGACGACCAGGTGAGGCTCCAGGACGTAGAACCCGTCGTAGCCGCGCGCGACGGCGTCGGCGATCAGGCGGGGGATCTGGCCGTCGCCCTGGCCGGCGGGCACGTTCTTGTGCGTCCGCGCGTGGTAGTCCTTGACATGGAAGTGGGTGACGCGGTCGCGGAGCAGGTCCCAGGCCTCATCGATTGACTGGCCGACCTCGACATAGTTGGCCGGGTCGAAGGCGTGCGAGAGGCTGGGGGAATCGACCGATTCGAGGATGTCGAGCACCCGCGCGGCGGTGTCGCCGTAGATCCCCTTCTCGTTCTCCAGCAGCAGGGTCACGCCGCGCTCGGCGGCACGGTGGGCGATCTTCGACATCCGCCGCAGGACCTCGTCGCGGTGGATCGCCGGGTCGTCGCCAGGAGGCATATAGTAGCTGAAGATCCGGATGCGGGGGGTCTCATAGAACTCGGCCAGCCGCATCGCCAGCGCGAACCGTTGCAGGTGGTGGTCGAACGGGTCGGTGATCTTGATCTTGCCGACCGGAGAGCCAATCGCGCTGAGGCCGAATCCTCGGGAGCGGAGCAGATTGCGGAACTCCTCGTGCTGCGCGTCGGAGAGGTGGAGGACGTTGATGCCGTGGATCGCGCGGAACTCGATGTGGCGGATGCCATGCTGGCTCAGGACATCGATTTGCTCGACCGGGTCCTTGGAGATCTCGTCTGCGAAGGCGCTGAGGCGGATCATGAGGCGGGTTCCAGGGCACGGGCGCAGGGGTGGTCCGAACGTCCCCCAATCGTATCAGCTGCCGGGAAAACCGCCAGCCTCTGGTAGCGATCGGCCCTCGGCCGGGTTACGATAGGGGGAAAGGATCGGGTGAAGGAGCGAGGCTCCGGTCAACTCTCCGGATGAACCGTCATGGGCGCGATCCTCGGGCCATTCTTGATTTACTGGTTGGTGATGTTCGTCACCTCGTACATCGCCGTGGAAGTCGGTCAGGACCAGTTTTACGACGGGGTGACGCCACTGGTCGGGCCCAAGGTGGCCGCCGGGTCGCTCCTACTCGCGGTGCTGACGACCTGGCTGCGGCCCTCGTACGAGTCGATGTTCACCACCGGTGTCGCCTGGACGGTGCTCCAGGGGATCGTCTGGTTCGGCGTCTTCACCCTGATCTACCAGTTCCACCCGCAGCACGCGCTGGCGATCGGGATTCCGATGATGCTCCTGATCCCCGGCCTGGCCACGCTGGGGGTGGACAGCATGACCAAGCCGACCCCGATCGAGGTGACCCGGCCGCGGGGCCGCTCCGAGCCGCTGCGCAAGCCGCTCTCGGGCGGAGCGGCCCCACCGCCTGTGGTGGCTCCGCCCGCCAAGAAGTGAGTGGTCGAAAAAAGATTTGAGCTAGAATTTTGCAAAGTGGTCGCAACTCGCATAAATTAAGGGGCGCGGTGGATCATCAATAGAGGACTCTCCCGGTCGATGCTGGGCAAGGTTCGATTGGCTCTTTTTTAGGGAGGGATGAGGACGATGCGTTATATGACCCATCATTTCGCTCATCTCGAAACACTCTCGCTCGCGAGGCGGTGGCTAGTGCAGCTCGGGTTCGACCCAGGGCAGATCGAGATCCATACCGACGGGATTCCCCGAATCGCGGTGGCCGTGCGGCCGGAGCAGGCGGCTGAGGCCGAGATGGTGATCAACGCGGCCGAACTGACCGACCCGGACGCCTGGCCCAGCTTCTGGGATGTCGCCCAGCAGGACCACGTTTATCCGGCCGTCAGCGAGAACGCGCCCGAGGTCCCGCTCCCGCAGACCCGCACGAGTGTCATCGGCTGGCATCCCGTGGACCGGGGCGCGCCCGAGTCGGACGATCTGAACAGCGTGTGGGATGTCACCGCGCGATTCGCCTGACGGCGTGCCCGGGCCCGCGGTGAGATCCCACGATGACCCGATGCGACGATCGACGTGACCACTTAGCCCGAGCCGACGGTCGAGCAGACCGAGGCATATCTGATGCTCCAGGCGCGCGTGGGTCGGAAGAGTCCCAAGATCCCGGCCGACGTCTTGGTCCGGCACGTGTTACGGTTCGTCTCGGCGCACGAATGGCCGGCGCGAGTCGAGACAAGGGACGCCTTGTTGCGGCGCTTGGAGTCGGCCAAGAAAGATGGTTTGCGCATCGGCGCCAGGCCGGAGGACGGATCTCGGCTCGGGTATTACGCGACAAGGCGGCGCAATTCGGGCGTCAGACCCTATCGCACCATGCTGTACGGGGTCGAGCCGATCGACGGGTGTTGCGACTGTCCCGACTTCCTGAAGAACTCGCTGGGTGTCTGCAAGCACCTCCTGAGCGTGCTCGAGCACTTGCACTCCAAGCCTCGGCTGTTGCGGCAGGCGTTGAGTTCCTCCAATCGGCCGCGAGACACCAGGGCAGTGATGGTCCGGCGTGAGGGAAATGGTGTGGCTCCGGTTCGGGCATCGATGCTGACTCCGTTGGACCAGTTCGTCCCAAACCCTTCCTAGCGGTCCCTCGACCCGCGCGCTATACTGCAAAGGAGTGGTCCCCCTCGCTCTCAAGTATTTGCCCGCCCACTTCGATTCCACCCAAGGATGGATGTTTTATGGAATTACTCTCCGATCTGACGCCCGCGCAGCGCGAGGCCGTGACGCACGTGGACGGGCCGCTGCTGGTCCTGGCCGGGGCGGGGTCGGGCAAGACGCGGGTGATCACGCGACGGGTCGCGTACCTGCTCCGGCAGGGGATCGTGGGGGGGCAGGTCCTCGCCTTGACGTTCACGAACAAGGCGGCGGGCGAGATGCGCGAGCGGATCGAGGCGCTGGCGCCGAAGTCGGGGGTCTGGGTCGGGACGTTCCACAGCCTCTGCGCGCGGCTGCTCCGCACCTACGCGCCTTTGGTCGGGCTCGACCGTGGCTTCACGATCTATGATCAGGCCGACCGCCTCCGCGCCGTCAAGCAGGCGATGGAGCGACTCGACCTCGACGGCGTGACCGTCACTCCCGAGCGGATCGACGCCGCGATCAGTCGGGCGAAGAACGACCTCGTGACGCCCGAGCAGATGGAGCAACGGGCGCGCGACCACGTCGACGCCGTAACCGCCAAGGTCTTCCGCGCCTACCTCGAACGGCTCCGCGCGTCGTCGGCCGTCGACTTCGACGACCTGCTCGTCCACATCGTCACGATCTTGAAGAAGCACCCCGAAGTCCGTGCCCAGCTCGACGTTTGTTATCGCTATATTCTCGTGGACGAGTACCAGGACACGAACCTGGCGCAATACGCGATCGTGCGGGCGCTTTCGACCGACGTGCCCAACCTCTGCGTGACCGGCGACCCCGACCAGTCGATCTATGGCTGGCGCGGGGCGAACCTGAGCAACATCCTGGAGTTCGAGCACGACTTCCCCGGTTGCCGCGTCGTCAAGCTCGAACGCAACTACCGGAGCACGAAGAACATCCTGCGCGTCGCCGACCACCTGATCCGGTTCAACTCCCGGCGCAAAGCGAAGGCGCTGACGACCGAGAACCCGAGTGGCGCGCCGGTCACGCTGAGTATCTCCGCGACCGAGACCGACGAGGCCCGCGCCGTCGCCTCGAAGGTCGCCGAGCTGGTCCACGAGGGCGAATACACCTACAGTGACCTCGCCGTCTTCTGCCGGGTCACGGCACTGACCCGCAACTTCGAGTCGGCCTTCCGCGGCGTCAAGATCCCGTACCAGGTCGTCGGCGGCGTCTCGTTCTACGAGCGGCAAGAGATCAAGGACGTCCTGGCGTACCTGAGCCTGCTGGCCAACCCGAAAGACGACCTGGCCTTCCTCCGCGTGGTGAACGTCCCGCCGCGCGGAGTGGGCAAGGCGTCGCTCGACCACGTAGCCGAGCGGGCCAAGGCGCTCGGCCTGCCGCTGCTGGCCATGGCGCGCCAGGCGCAGAACGTCCCCGGCCTGAAGGACAGGGCCGCCCGGGCGCTCCGCGACTTCGGGCTGCTGATCGACGAGCTGACCGCCCTCCGCGACCACACGGCCGAGGAAGTCACCCGCAAGCTCCTCGCGCTGACCGGCTACCGCGACTATCTGGCCGAGGAGGCCAAGGGAGAGAATGAGGACCGGTTGGCCAACCTCGACGAACTGGTCTCGGCCGCCCGCGAGTTCGACCACGAGCACCCCGGCGCCAGCATCCTTGACTTCATGGAGGAGATCAGCCTTGCCTCGGCCGTCGATCGCTGGCAGGAGGGGGCGGGGGCGGTCACTCTGATGACGCTGCACGCGGCCAAGGGGCTGGAATTCCCGGTCGTCTTCATCGTCGGGCTGGAGCAGGGCATCCTCCCCCATGCGCGCGCCCAGGAGAGCGAGCGGGAGGAGGAAGAGGAGCGGCGGCTCCTGTTCGTCGGGATCACGCGGGCCGAGCGCGAGCTGTATCTGAGCCACTGCCGCGTCCGCGAGTTCCGCGGCCAGCGGCTCGCGACGATCCCGTCGCGCTTCCTGTCCGAGCTTCCCGAGGAGCCGATGATCGTCCGTGACCTGTCGGGGAACGAAAGTCTGTCCTTGCCGATCGGCTGGCGCCGGCCCGAGCCGCGCCCGGCACCGGTTTCGGCCTCGACCTCGGCCCCGCGCGAGTTCCGCCTGACGACCGCCGCCGAGCTGGCCGGCGCCTCCGCGCCGGTCAGCGGCGACCACCTGAGCGCTTTCCGCCCCGGCGTGTCAGTCCTGCACCCCCAGTACGGCCTCGGCCGGATCATCGCCATCGATGGCGCCGGGCCGAACCGCAAGGGGCGCATCGCATTCACCCTCGGCGGCGAGCGCACATTCATCCTGGCCAAGTCGCCTCTCCGGCTCGTAACGGGGGGATGAAGACGTGGTGCCCGACTTCGCGAGGATGGGGACCTGAAACCGACACGGGATGTCCGAACGGATACGTGCGGATTGTGGGGCCCGCCCTCGCAACACGTCATCAATCAAGGATTGTATGCATGCCACGCCTGGGAGTGAACATCGACCACATCGCCACGATTCGACAGGTGCGCGGGGGGAAGGAGCCCGACCCGGTCTGGGCAGCCGTGCTGGCCGAGCTGGGGGGGGCTGATGGGATCACGATCCACCTTCGTGAAGACCGCCGCCACATTCAGGATCGCGACCTGCGGCTGCTCCGCGAAACGGTCCGGGTCCGGCTCAACCTGGAAATGGCGGTCGAGCCCGAAGTCGTCGCGATCGCGGTGGCGGTCCAGCCTGACCAGGTGACGCTCGTCCCGGAGCGTCGGCAGGAGGTGACGACCGAGGGGGGCCTCGATGTCCTCGGCCAGCGGGCCCAGGTGGCCGAGGCGGTCGCACGGTGCCGCGACGCCGGGCTGGAGGTGAGCCTCTTCATCGACCCCGACCCGGCGCAGGTCGAGGCGTCGCAGGCCGTCGGGGCGCGGGCCGTCGAGCTGCACACCGGCCGCTATGCCGACGCCCACGACGCCGAGGCGACCGCCCGCGAGCTGACCGCCCTAGTCCGCGCCGGGTCGGTCGCCGTCGCCGCGAGGCTGGCTCTGCACGCCGGCCATGGATTGAACTACCAGAACGTCGCGCCGGTCGCCCAGATCACCGGGATGGCGGAATTAAACATCGGTCACAGTATTGTCTCACGCGCCGTTTTCGTCGGCCTGGAGCGCGCGGTTCGAGAGATGAAGGAATGTCTGATCCACGCAAGAACCAAGCGACTTGAGTGAACTTGCAAGAGATATAGTCTTCACAGGAGCGCCTTCGGCCCATAAAATGTTCGTGGCTAATCTCGCCAGGTCGTCGTTTTCGCGATCCGGGAGCACGGGATGAGATCGAAAGGTCGGATGTTCGCGGGCTGCACGGTCGCGCTAGTCACCCCGTTCCGCGAGGGCGAAGTGGACTACCAGGCGCTCCAGGCCTCGGTGGACTGGCAGATCGCGCAAGGGACGCCCGCCATCAGCCCGGTCGGCACGACGGGTGAATCGCCCACCCTGTCACACGAGGAGCACGAACACGTCATCGCCGCGGTTGTGGAGCGCGCCGCGGGCCGCGCCAAGGTCCTGCCCGGCACCG
>JBKOZB010000139.1:0-7204 GCA_046744225.1 Planctomycetota bacterium
CGGCCCTTGAGCCAGCGAAGAGCCCTTGGTGCCATGACAAGCGATCTCTCCGCGAGCCAACCGCAACCGGACCGGACCGAACCCCCAACGTCGCGGGGCCACGCCTGGCGGATCGTCGGTCGCGCCGCCGTCGTCTTCCTCACGGCGGGCGCGCTGGTGCATCCGGCGGCGACCCTGCTCAGCCGGTCGAGCTGGCAGGCCGAGCTGCTCTGCCACTTCCAGCTCCTGGGGCTGACGGTCACGTTGACCGCGCTCGCCGCGACGGTCTGGCAGCAGCGCCGGATGGCCGTCGCCCTGGCGGTCCTGGCCGTGCTGCAAGCGATCCCCCTGTTTCGCTACATGGGACCGAACCCCGTCCCACCCGACCCGCGCTCCTCGGCCCGGCTCCGCCTGTTGATGGCCAACCTGTTCGTGGAGAACGCGCGTTATGACGCGCTCGTCCGGCTCATCCAACGCGAGCGTCCCGACATCGTCGGCCTGGTCGAATTCACGTCCCAGTGGCGCGAGGGACTGGCCGAGGTTCGAGAGGAGTTCCCTTATCGGGTCGAAGCCCCTTTCGGTTCGATGGGCCTGGCGCTCTGGTTCCGCGAGCCGCCGTTGAAGACCGACCCGCCTGAGTGGCTGCTCGCCGAGGGCTGGCCCTTCTTCCACGCCGAAGTTGAATTTGCGGGGCGGCCCCGGCACCTCTGGCTGATCCATCCCAAGTCGCCCTTGGACCGGCGCGGGGTCCGCGAACTAGGCGCTTTGGCCGACCGCGTCCGGTGGACCGGGGGCTCGCGGATCGTCATTGGCGACCTGAACAGCAGCGAGGGCTCCCCCTTCTTCGCCGACTTCCTCCGCGACTCCGGCCTGCGCGACACCCGGCTCGGGTTCGGCCGGCAGCCGAGCTGGCCGGTGGGAATCCCGTTCCGGATCGCGATCGACCATGCCTTCGTTTCGGACGACCTGGCCGTGGTCGATCGCCGGCTCGGCCGGGAGATCGGCTCGGATCATTACCCGCTGATCCTCGACCTCGCCCCGGCCGTCGGGCCCGCATCGGCCCGGAGCGCGACGAGTAGTTCGTCGAGCCACGCGAAATAGGAAGGGGGCTCGGGCGGGCCGAGGTCAGCCGTGTCGGCGAACTTGGCCCGGTCGGCCTCCGCCAGGAAGGCGACCAGCCGGGCCGCCGGCTCGGCCCCGAGCCTCTCAGCCAGGGCGGGCTCGGCCGCGATCTCCTCGGTCGTCTTGGCGCACCAGGATGGGCCGAACCGCGCGGCCAGGGCCTCACGGACGGCGCGGGACCAGGCGATCGTCTGGGCTTGCACGGTGGCGGGCGCGGCGGTGGACCGGCGCGGCCGCACGCGCCGCAAGGCGCCGCGACGACGGAGCCGCCGCCAGAACCAGAGCAACAGGACGACGTCGATGATCCAGGACGCCAGCAGCCAGGCCAGGAGCCGGGGTGTGATAAACCGGTCCTCGGGCATCGGCTCCGGCCCGAGGTTGGGGCGGGGGGGGACGAGCACGGTCTTCGTCGGCGTCCGATCCTCGTTCTCGCTCACGGCCCGCCCCGCCGGGCCGCCCGGCCCGAGAAGAACCGGATCAAGGGGCCGATCGGGTCGTCGGCGGTCGAGACCTCGTAGCCGGTCAGCCCCGTCCCGGCACACCAGCGGCGGAACGCGGTCCGGCGGGTCCGGGCCGCCTCGGCATAGGCCGCGCGGACGCGCGGGGAGCTGGAATCGACGACCCGACGCGTCCCCAGTTCGGCGTCTTCCAAGTCGACTAGCCCGGCATCGGGGAGCGACTCCTCGCGGGGATCGATGAGACGCAACGCGATGACCTCGTGCCGCCGCGCGGCCTGGCGCCAGATGCCGACCGGCTCGGGAGTGAGGAAGTCGCTCAGGACGACGATCAGCGCCCGCCGCGCCGGGCGGCGCAATCGGGGCAGGCCGACGGTGAGCGCCGTCCGGTGCGAGGCGGTGGGGGTCGCCACCAGGGCCCGGACCAATCGAGCCAGGTGCCTGGCACCCCCGGCCGGTGTCAGCTCGTCCTCGACCCGGTCGCTGACCAGGGCTAGGCCGACACGATCGCCGTTCTGGATCGCCGCCGTCGCCAGGAGCGCCGCGGCCTGCGCGGCGCGGTCGGCCTTGGTCCGCCCCTCGGAGCCGAACCGGAGACTGGCCGAGACATCGACGATCAGCCAGAGCGTCAGCGCGCGCTCCTCGACGAACCGGCGGACGTAAGGCTTCCCCTGCCGGGCCGTGACGTTCCAGTCGAGGTGGCGGACGTCGTCGCCCGGCTCGTAAGCACGCAGCTCGGCGAACGTCAGCCCGAGCCCCGGCCGCGCCCCGTGATAGGCTCCGGCCAGGAGTGAGACCGCCTCGGGACGGACCCGGAACCGGAGCCGACGCGCCTGCCGCACGATCGCCGCCGCGTCGATCGGGGGCGGCTCCGGCTCCGCCTTCTTCCGTCGCTTGCCGCTCCAAGGCCAGATCATCATGGATGATCGAGGATAAGGGATGGGGAATGGAAGATCGGGATCGAGGCAAGAGGTCCCGGCCAATTTGCTCATGCGCGCTCCGAGGATCAAACACAAACCGGCCTCGATCCGTGACGGAGGCGTATTTCCAGGATAACGCAGCCCAGCCCCATTTTCATCGGTTCTGGGTGCCACGCGTGGCACCTCGCAGCCCATCCCACCCAGGTTGAAGAACTGATCGACCCTGATGCTCCGGTGGACGGCCTTGACCGTTTCCGGGAGCGTCGTATGATGAGCGGGCCTGCCTCCGGCTTTGGGTGCGCGGAGCGCGCTCGTCACTGGGTCGAGGGAGTGACCCGTCCATGATTCTGGCTCATCTGGCGCTCATCGCCTCCACCGTGGTGGGCTGGTCGGACATCAGCGTGCAGCCCAGCCGGGGAAGCCGCTCCCACTCGGCCTACCAGCGGAACCTGGAACACCTCGACCGGCCGAGCGAGCGCACGATGGAGACGCTCCGGCGCTACGACCTGCTGCGGAGCTATCGCCGCGACGTGAACCACGCGCTGGAGAGCCTCGAAAAGTTCGCGCGGGAGAGCCCGAACGGCGAGCTGGTCTTCGCGCTGGCCGAGCTGTCGTGGGTCGAGGGGCAGCGGCTCGACAAATGGCGCAAGGCGGCGGCCATCGACCGGTACGTCGATGCGGTCGCGTACGCCTCTGACTTCCTCTTCGACCCCGAGCTGGCCGATCCCCAGCGCGCGGCCGACCCCCGCTTCCGGCTCGCCTGCGAGCTTTACAACGGCGGCCTCGAGCGCCTGATCCGCGCGGCGCAGTCGAACGGCCGGATCGAGCCCGAGGGGACGGTCAAGATCAAGGTCCACGGCCGCGAGCAGGTCTTCCGCGTCACGCTCACGGACTCGCCCTGGCAGGCCGCCGACGTGGACAAGATCCTCCTCTGCTCCGACCTGGAGGTGACCGGCCTGCCCAACCGGAGCTACCAGTTCGGCCTGGGTGTCCCGCTGATCGGCGTCCGCCTGACCGACCAGCCCGGCAAGAGCGACGACCGATTCTATCCGCCCGAGATGGCCTTCCCCCTGACCGCCTTCCTCGTCCCCAACTCGCGGCTCCGCGCCACGAACGCCGACTTGCCGCGCGAGTGCAGCCTGATGCTCATCGACCCGGTACGGACTCGGACGGTCGGCCCCCGCGCGTCCGCGCTCCCGGTCGAGTCGGATCTGACCACGCCCCTGGCCTACATGTGGTCGAAAACCGACCTGAACCACTACCGCTGGACCGGCCTGCTCCGGCCGGGCGAGGCGCTCGGCCGCGCCAACCTGATCCTGATCCGCCCCTACGAGCCGGGCAAGATCCCCGTCGTGATGGTCCATGGCTTGATCTCCAGCCCGCTCGCCTGGATCCCGATGCTCAACGAGCTGCTCCGCGACCCGACGATCCAGCAACGCTACCAGTTCTTGCTCTACATGTACCCGACCGGCGTGCCGATCCCGATCGCCGCCGCCGGCCTCCGCGACACGCTCCGCGAGGCCGAACAGATGTACAACCCCAACGGCCGCGACCCGGCCTTCGGCCAGATGGTCCTGCTCGGGCACAGCATGGGGGGCCTGCTCAGCCACGCGATGTCCGTCGATAGTGGCAACCTCTTCTGGCAGTTGAACTCCGACCGCCAGTTCGATCGGATCCTCGGCCCGCCCGAGGTGCTGAAGGAGCTGGAGCGGTACATGTTCTTCAAGCCCCTCCTGTTCGTGCGCCGGGTGGTCTTCCTGGCGACCCCGCACCGGGGCTCGGACATGAGCCGGGGGGTGGTCGGCCGGGTCGGTTCGGGCCTGATCTCCGAGCCCGACCACATCAGTGACCTGCTGAGGCGGCTGATCAAGGACAACCCCGATGCCTTCGACCCGCGCCGGTTCCGCCGGATGCCGACGAGCATCGAGACGCTCGACCCCGAGTCGGATATTCTCAAGGCGCTGCTGGCAATGCCGCCCGGTCCCGGCGTGGTCTTCCACTCGATCATCGGCTCGCTCCGGCCCGGCGGGGTCGCTGGATCGACCGACGGCGTGGTGCCGTATCGAAGCTCGCACCTCGACGGCGTCGCCTCCGAGCGCATCGTCCGTTCCGATCACGGCGTGCAGAAGGACCCCGAGGCAATCCTGGAGGTTCAGCGCATCCTTTACCAGCACCTTGGCCAGACCAACCCCAACACCAATCCGAACGGAATCGTCGGCGTCCCGGCGCGGCCGCCCGTGGTCGAGACGGCCGGAGGCGGCGAGGCGGCGCCGCGCTGAGAGCACGTCCAGAAAGCAACGACTGAACCATGCCCTCCAACCCCGGCCCTCCCCCCGCAAGGGGGAAGGGAGAAAAAAACGAGGCTCATGTTGGGGATCTGGTGATCACACCTGGACTCCTTGTCAGGCGGGACCCAGGCAATCATCGGGTGGGGCCGACTTCAGTCGGCCCAATTCCTGATCAGGATTGTGGTTCAGGCCGACTTCAGTCGGCCCCAACCGGAACCACCCGCCCCAGTCGTTCGTGAAACGCGAAGCGGGCCACCAGGAACCCGACAGGAGCCAAAAACGAGACTTCTCGCTCATCCCAACAGACCCACGAGCCCTTGTTCCCTCGCGGAGCGTGAGAGCGAGGGACATGTTCAGACTAATGAGCACTCGGGGCTCCCTCGATCAAGGATGCCATTGGGATCGCGGTTACCGGGCCGCAGCCCCTGCGCGGCCCTCTCCCGTTTGGACGGCGCGGTGGGGCTCGGGGGACTGGCCTGGGCGCGGATGAGAATTCGAGCGAGCCGGGGGGGATGGGAACGCGAGGCCGGTTGGCAGCGGGAGCGACTGGTTCACGAATCGCTTGCCGTTGATCAACGCGGCGATGACCTTCACGGGAGCGGTCGGGCGGACTCCGGCCGGAGCCTGGAGTGTGTTCTCCTGCTCGTAGACGAACAGCTCGCCGGGGTCGAGCGAGGGGGCCGCGCCGATCCGTAAGGCGGTCGGAAGGTCCTTCGCTCCCTGGCGCGCGCGCTGGCTCAGGAAGGACTCGGTCCAGCGGAACGTGTTGTTGCGCAAGGTGACGACTAGGTAGAGCCGGTCTTGATTCGACTTCGTCCACTGCGAATGCTCGACCTGGATATGCCCTCCTTGCTCCGAGTCCTCGAAGGTGTTCTCCTCGATCATGCACCCGAAGTAAGGCGCGTGCGACCAGCCCCAGATCCTCGGCGACTCGGTCGCGCAGGAGCTGATCTGGAACGACTCCCCGGCGCCGATCAGACGGTTGTTGATCACGCGCAGCCCGAAGTGGTTGCCGGGCAGGACCAGGTTGATCGCCTTCGAGCCGCCGCGTGCATCGATGGTGTTCCCCTGGAACAGCGTGTTGACGAACCCGCTCGTGATCGAGATCGCCTCGGTTCCCGAGGGAAGGGGCGATTCCAGCAGGAACGTCGTGGAGTTGATCGCCTGGGCGATCCTCCGCCAGTGGCCGGCGTTCGGCCCCGCGACGACCGCGACCTGATCGCCAGTGCGGACCGGCCCGCCGTGCGTCTGGTTGACCCGGACGATCCGGCCGTCGCTGGAGACGGCCGCGGGCTTTCCCTCGAATTGGATCCGATACGACTCGGTCAGGATGACCTCGGGCATGTTCATCCCGCCGATCGTGTCGTCGTCGTGCGGGCCGATTCCCTCGACCGTGTTGTTCTCGACTCGGTTGTTGAAGCCGCCCCCCGTGAGGACCAGGAACCGCCAGGTCTTGCCGCTCGGTCCGACCGGCTTCGCGCGGTTGCCGCGCACGACGAGGTCATAGGCGCTATGGGCCGTGAACACACCCGGCGACCAGGTCCCGGGGACCGTGCCGCGGAAGTCGTTGTCGAGCACCTGCCAGGGCCCTTCGAACAGCTCGATTGCCCCGCCCCGGAGGGTGTTCCTGACGATCCGGCCGTTGCGGGAATTGACCAGGCGCATGATGCGCGGGGCCTCGACCCAGGTGGCCGGGTTGGCGGCCGGAGGCGTCTCGATGTCCAGTTTCGAGAAGGTCAGATTGGCGCGGGGGTCCTGGTGACTGTTGTCGTGGATCTCGGTCGCGCCGATGAGGGCCGGGCCCCACGCAGTGTCTTCCTTCCAGCGGATCGGCCCGGCGAAGCGGATGGCGAAGCCTTCGAGCGTCGTCCGGCTGCGGTGGATCTTGATCGCGTCCGGCCAAGGGGGCTCACCGGCCCCTTGCGAGAAGAGGAGCATCGCGCTCGGCTCGCCGGTCACGGTGACGGGCTGGTTGAGGACCAGCGGACGGGAGAGCGGATACGTCCCTTTTGTGAGCTTGACGGTACCGAAGCGGTTCGCCAAGTCGTTCAGGTCGTCGCCGGGCTTTGCGACGACCGTGCCGGGTGCGACGCCGGGGGTCTTCAGGTCGGGATTGCACGCGCCTCCGGGGAACTGGACGACGACCATCTCGTCCCCTGGAAGGAGCAGGCGAAGCGTGAAGGTCGCGTCCGACTCGTCGCGGTAAGGGGCAAAAAACAGGTCGGCCCGGCTCCGGTCCGTCCTGCGCCGGAAGGTGAGCGGCAACGAGCCCGGCTCGGTTTCGAGGTGGAACCGATCACTCGCCTTGTAGACCCAGCAGCCCCGGACCGAGTCGCTCAGCACGGCGGCGAGGATGGAGCCGGTCGGGAGCCCCGAGAGTGCCACGTGCACGTCGCCGGCCCCCGCGCCCAGAGTGTTGTCCTGCCCGATCCAGCGGCTG
>JBKOZB010000208.1:0-8431 GCA_046744225.1 Planctomycetota bacterium
GGCAGGCTCACCGCTGGCGGGACCGAGCGCGAAGCGCTTCGGCGATCCCGATGGACTGGCCGACATCCTCGACGTGAGCTGTGATCGAGCGGGCGGTGGGGGCGGGCAGCGCGTTCCAACGCGAGGAGAGGCTGGCCGGAGAGGAGTGCTCGCGGAGGACCCCCGCGATGACCTCGCTTCCGGGACGCTCGTGCGGCACGCATCGGTCTGATCATTCCGCGTTGTCGGAATCGAAGAACGTGTTGAAGACTTGATCAAGCCTCGGCCGAAGAGGTGAGGGACAAGCTGTCCCCGCCCTGGACGCGCCGGGGAAGAGTTCGGCTCGCGGTACGGAGTTCAGCTCATGGTTGGGACATCTTCCCGTCGATACAAACGGGCGGATCTGGGTCGCGCGGTTGTTCAGGACCCTTACCGATGAGAGCTCGCGGCCTGGAGGCGTCCAGTGTGCGCCGGACTCCGCGTTGAACCGGCGGATCGGCCCTGAACAAGGGCTCGTCCGCAGGATTCGTGGGTTGATCTGTGAGGTCTGGCGGGGTCGATCACTACTCCAAGCTCGGGGCGACCCGAGGAGCTCAAGGACGAGACTCATGGCAAACGACCCAGAAGTCAGTGAGGAGGCCACGGCGCAGGGGCGCCTCGGCGGGAAGGCGCTGGTTTTGATCCTGGCGCTGCACGTCACGGGCGTCGCGATCGCCACCTTCCCGATGGTCCTGACGTTCCGTTCGAACCTGCCCGAGCGGTACGACTCACTCCAGCACCTCTGGGTCATGCGTTGGTACAAAACCTGTTTGCTCGAAGGACAGTCGGTCTTCCTCTGCCCCGAGATCCAGTATCCGACGGGCGCCCCCTTGGGCAACTTCTCGCCGATGCACATCCAGTCGCTGCTCTATCTCCCCCTTTCGCTCATCATCAAGAACGACGTTCTCTGCTACAACATCCTCTGGATGACAGGCCTGCTCCTGACGGGGCTGGGGACTTCGCTGCTGACCTGGCAGGTCGTCGGTAACCGCGCGTGCGCCGCCTTCGGCGGACTGTTGGCGATGCTCAGCGGCCCAATGATGATCCACTCGCACGGCCACCTGGAGTTGATCTACGTCGGTTTCTTCCCGATCTTTTTGGTCTGGTGGATGCGGTTCGTTGACCAACCGACCCGCGGGAGGCTCGCGGCGGCCGCGCTCGGCTACATCCTGGTCGCGATGAGCGCCGCGTACTTTATGGTCTTCGCGGTGTTCCCGGCGGTGCTCTACGTGCTCTGGGGCGCGTCGCAGGGCGGTCTGCGGGGGACATGGCCCTGGCTCCGGAGCCGGGCCCCCTGGTTCCTCGGCATGGTCGGGGCGACCCTGCCCTTCTTGCTCATCCTTTTCTCCAGTCACCTCTGGGCGGTCGCGCACGGCTATTCTCTGAACCGGTCGTGGGAGGAGTTCAACTCTTACTGTTTTAGGGCCCCAATCTGGGGCTACGTGATCCCGAGCCATGTGCACCGGCTCGGCGCCCTGCTGCCGTTCAACCCCTACGCGTCGCGCGGGGAATGGTCGGGGGAATGCATCTCTTATCTCGGGCTGGTCTCGGTCGGGCTCCTGGCGTATGCCGCAACCCATCGCGTGGGCCTCCGTCGCGCGTCGTATCTCTGGTCGGCCTTCGCTCTGGTGGTCGTGCTCTCGCTCGGCGGCATCTGGAGGTTCGGGGGGTGGGACGTCCGCCTCCCCTCGGCCTGGCTCTGGAACATCTTTCCCCCCTATCGGCTGACGCGCGTGCCCTCCCGCTTCAATCTGTTCGCAGGGGTCCTGGCGGGAGTCCTGGCGGCGGCCGGGCTGAAGCACCTACTGGCGCGTTTGCCGAGTCGGGGGTGGCGGGTGGCAGCCTTCGGCGGACTGGCGGTCCTCGCGGTCGCCGACCTCACCCCCGTCCCCTACTGGAAGCTGCCGATGCTGGACATGCCCGGCTGCTATGTCTTCCTGAAGCAGCGTAACCCGAAGGCGAAGATCCTGGAGATCCCCTATATAGGCTCCGGCGGGGACTATAAGAACGCGGCTTGCACCTACTGGCAGGCGTTACACAGGCTGACGACCTCGGCCGGCTATAGCGGACATGTCAACGTCCGCCAGGACAGCTCGATCGGCTACAATTCCCCTTTCCTGGCGGGGAGGCTCGCGCAGCCCGACTATCTGGAGGATCCCGGGAAGGTCAACTTCGGCATTGGAACCGTGCAAGTCGATTTCAAGGATTATCTCTGGCTTTATCTCACGGTCAATCGCTTCGACTACATCGTCCTCCACCAGCGGCCGGACCCGGTGCTGCCCGAATACCCGGTCCGCCTCGACCGGATCAAGGCGCTGCTCCGGGAGTGCAAGATCTATGAGGACGCGGACACCATCGTCTATGATCGGTCGCTCCTGAAGCCGCCGACGCGGCCGGTCCACGTCACCCTCGGGGAGTGGCGGCCGCGGGACCTCTGGCAGGGCCAATGGAACAGCGTCATCCCGAAGACCGGCCACATCGCGATCTACAACCCCGACCCGGAGCAGGACTTGACGCTGTCCCTCATCGCGGCGGCGCTGCGCCGGGCGCAGTCGGTCCGCATCCGGGCGGGTGCCGAGGAAGTGGCCCGCTGGGAGGTTATGCCCGGCTTCTATCAATCGGTTTCCAGCCCCCCATTCCGACTCCCCGCCGGCCTGCAGGAACTGACAATCGAGAGCGAGACCCGGGACCTCGACCCCCACGACCGCAAGTCCCTCCTCAAGGAGGAGAAGAGGCCGTACCGCCTGCGGATCGCGGGCTTGAAGATCGCCCCCACCCCCGACCAAGCGGCGATCGCACACCGAGACCGGGAGAAGCGGCCTTCGTCCGACAGGAAGACCCGTTGAAATCGACGACCGATCGTCGAGGCGCGGGGGGCGCACCGTCGCCCCGTGGTGAGCCGATCGATCCGTGGCCGGGAATCCCGGGATCAGAAGACGACCCCCGCGTCGCGCGCAAGGATCAGGGCGGAGAAGTAGTTGGCCGGCGCCGGGCCGCGGTGGATCGCGAAGCTGTAGGCCCGCCGGCCCGTCCGCTCTGCGAGGATCTTGGGCAAGACCCCGAACTGGAGGTGGCTGTCGCCGAAGCAGAGGATGTCCCGCTGTCGCGCTCGCGACGCGCCGTGCCGATCCTTGAACCGCCAGCTCGCGGCGATCTTGCTGGCGTAGTCGGGGTCGCGCGCGACGTGCCGCTCGACCAGCGCCACCAGGGCGATCGCGCCGAGCAAGCCCCACGGGATCGCGCGTCCTGCGCGCGAGGAGGGAGATTCACTCATCGCCGCCTCTTCGGTTCGCGTCCTGGAGCGCCAGCCGGGACGGAGCCTCCCCGTCCTCCGGGCGGCTGGCGGGCAGGTTCACCCATCGGGGGATCGGCTCTCGACCGTCGCGCTCTCGAACGAGGATTCCCGCCAGTTCGGCGCTGAGCGCCGCCGCCCCTCGGCGGTCGAGGTGGAGCGGGTCGATGAACCGAGAATGGTCGTAGCCGGCGTGGCGGGCGTCGATGACCGTCAGATTGGCGAACTCGGCCTGGAGCCGCCGGACGAACCGCGTGTGGCTCGCCTCGATCCCCAGCGCGTCGCGGTGGGCCTGGAACCGGGGCGTGACTGGCGGGAGCAGCCAGAAGACCCGGACTCGGTGCGCGGCGGCCAGCGCGAGGAACCGCCGCAGATACGTCTCATTAGTCGGGTGGCACTTCCAGGCGTGGGGGAAATAGGCAGGGTTGGCGGGGTCGATCTCGCCCCGGAACGCGGGGCGCGGCGCACAGAGCTGCGCCCCCTGGTTCTCGTGCCATTGACGGACATAATCCGGGATCTCGCCGCGCCGCGAGGCCGACGACTCGCCCCGGAGCGCCGCCCGGACCGCGACGCGGATCTCGTAGCGGTCCTTGACCGACGGGAGGAGGCTCCCCAGCGCCAGCTCGGCGGCCATCGCGGAGTGCCTGGCGGTCAGGCTCAGGTCGAGCCCTTCGCGGGGCGTGACCAGCTCGGGCCACTGGCGGAGGTTGTGCCGGGGGCCGGCCGCCAGCAGGTGCGGGACGAAATCGACGACGACGGCCGAGGGCCGCGCCCCGGCCTCCAGCGCTCGGTGGAACAGGAAATAGCTCGACGGCGCCTGGCCGTCGCAGACGGCCAGGTTGTAGACCCGCCGGCCGAGCCTCGGCTCGATCGCGCGCGGAGCGACGCCGAACTTGACTAGGCTGTCCCCGAAGCAAAGGACGTCGCATCCCGGAGCCACCGCGCGCGCCTCCCGGCCGCTCACCCGCCAGTCGTGGATGGAGAACCGCGTGAAGTCGAGGTGATGGCGCTCCAGCCCGGCCTCGATTGCGACGACCAGCCCAAGCATACCGACCAAACCCCAGGGCGCGCGGCTCGGCCTGGACTTGCGGGGCGATTCGCTCATCGTCATCGTCCCTCGTGAACGAGAGAGGTGGTCCGGGACTTTGAGGAAGCAACCTGGGAAGTGGGTCAGAACTGGAAGTAGATGAACTGGCTGCCGCCGAACTCGCCCGCCAGCACGAAGGCGTAGAAGCAGGCCGTGTAGAAGGCGCTCCGGACGTACCAGGGGGTCCGCTCGATCACGTCCAGGTCCTTCGAGACATACTGCACGACCTGCACGAACAGGAGGGGCAGGATCGCCACCGCGACCGGAAGCAGGTACGACGACGCCGGGATGGCCGGACGGGAGACGATGGCCTCGATCATGCCGACGACCTGGGCGATCGACGAGGCGCGGAAGAGCAGCCAGCCGAAGCAGACCATGTGGAACGTCGCCACGATCCGGACCAGTTTCCAGCAGGCGCGGTCGACCGGCTCGGTCGGGTGGATCTTGTCGAGCCAGGGTTGCAGCAAGCGGTGCCCGACGAGGAGGACGCCCTGATAGGTGCCCCAGAGCACGAACGTCCACGCCGCGCCGTGCCAGAGGCCGCCGATGATCATCGTCAGCATCAGGTTGCGGTAGAGCATCGCCTTGCCGCCGCGGTTGCCGCCCAGGGAGATGTAGAGGTAATCGCGGAGCCAGGTCGAGAGACTGATGTGCCAGCGCGACCAGAAGTCCTTCGGGCTGGTGGCGAAATAGGGGAGGTTGAAGTTCAACGCCAGCTCGATGCCGAGGCACTTGGCGATCCCGCGGGCCGCGTCGGTGTAGCCCGAGAAGTCGCAGTAGATCTGGAACGCGAAGGCGTAGAGGGCGATCAGGGCCAGCCCGCCGTCGATCGTCTCCCAGCGGCCGAACAGGTCGTTGACGATCAGGGCCAGATTGTCGGCCACGACCACCTTCTTCGTCAGGCCCCAGAAGATCAGGTAGAACCCCTGGTAGAACTGCTGGAGGTTGAACCTGCGCTTCTTCTCGATCTGCGGCAAGAGCGTCGTCGGCCGCATGATCGGCCCGGCGACCAGGTGCGGGAAGAACGAGACGAACGCCGCGAACTCGACGAAGTTCTTCGTCGGCTTGATGGCCCTGCGGTAGATGTCGATGACGTAGCTCATCGACTGGAAGGTGTAGAACGAGATGCCGATCGGCAGCACGACGTTCAGGTGCGACAGCGAGACGTGCATCCCGGCGCGGGCCAGCGCCAGTTGCAGGCTCTCGGCGAAGAAGTTGTAGTACTTGAAGTAGCCGAGCATCCCCAGGTTCAGGGCCATGCTCAGCGCCACGAACAGCTTCCGCTTGTGGGGATGCTCGATCCGATCGACGGCCAGGCCGCAGGCGTAGTCCATCGCCGTCGAGAGGACCAGGAGGGACAGGAACCGCGGGTCCCAGCAGGCGTAGAAGTAATAGCTCGCGGCCAGCAGCAGATAATTTTGCGGCCGGTGGGGCAGGGCCCAGTAGAGCGGTAGCAGGATGGCGAAGAAATAGGCGAAATGGAAGGTGTTGAACAGCATGCCCCGTCCTCGTCCATGAGTGAGGGCCCGTCGTGAGCCGCTGGGTCCCTGAACCGGGATTGTCCGATCGCCGATGCGCCTGGCGCACTCTTAACGGATTTATCGGCAAGAGCCGGGGGTTCCCTTCACCGGACCCGCGCCTCGGCTCGGTTTCGCCGGCCGCTCCGGGCGCAGTCGAGCTGGATTCATACCGTGTTGGGGCGAACGCGGCAACCCGAATCGCCGTTTCGTCCGGAGCCTGTCTCGACCCGCTCCGAACCGAGCGCGGCGCGGCGGACGGTTGCCAGGCCCCTCGGAGCGGTTTACGATCAGTCGGAGTCGTCGCAGCGAGGTGTCGGTCCGGCCATCGGGACGGTCTCGGATGGGAGGATGCGGCCGCCCCGCGACGCGCCCCGAGGGTCTGCCCATGTCCGACGAGCCCAGGATCGACTGCCCCGACTGCAATGAGGGCCTCAACCGGCGCGAGTTCGTGCGCAAGGTGACGGGCGTCGCCATGGCCGGGAGCCTGCTGCCGCTCGCCGCCGCCCCGCGCCGCGCGTTCGCCGCCCCGACCGCCAAGAGCCCGGCCGAGAGCGCCGTCAAGCGGTTCTACGACTCGCTGACCGACGTCCAGCGCAAGGCCATTTGTTTCCCCTTCGACGACCCGCTCCGCACCAAGATCAACGCCAACTGGGCGATCACCCCGCTCAAGATCGGCGACGACTTCACCAAGGAGCAGCAGGCGCTCGTCGACGAGATCTTCCGAGGCGTCACCAGCCCTGAGGGGTATGACCGGTTCAAGAGGCAGATGGAGGAGGATTACGGCGGGTTCGGCGAGTACCACGTCGCCGTCTTCGGCACCCCCGGCTCGGGCCAGTTCGAGTGGGAGATGACCGGGCGGCACGTCACAATGCGCGCCGATGGCGACAGCGTCTCCGGCGCCGCGTTCGGCGGCCCGATCATCTACGGCCACGGCACCGGCGATTCGCAGA
Source organism: Planctomycetota bacterium (assembly GCA_046744225.1). Lineage (GTDB taxonomy): Bacteria > Planctomycetota > Planctomycetia > Isosphaerales > Isosphaeraceae > JBKOZB01. The sequence goes on from JBKOZB010000208.1 coordinate 6,868, forward strand.
AGGGGCTGCCCGGTAACGTCTTCTACTACCAGACCAAGAAGGCCAACGAGGTCTTCAACGCGCTGGACGGCACGCAGCGCAAGGCCGCCCTGCTCCCCAAGGCCCCCCGCGAGAACGCCGTCGCCATCCAGGGGGCCTCGGGTCAGTTCCCCGGCCTGACCGTCGGCGCGCTGTCGTCCGACCAGAAAGAGCTGGTCGAGTCGGTCATCAAGGTCATCCTCGCCCCCTACCGCGAGGAGGACGTCAACGAGGCTCTCGCCCTGCTCAAGGACGGCGGCGGGCTCGACGCGCTGCACATGGCCTTCTACGAGTCGGGCGACATCGGCGATGACCACGTGTGGGACATCTGGCGGCTCGAAGGCCCGACCTTCGTCTGGCACTTCCGCGGCTCGCCGCACATCCACACTTATGTGAACATTGCCAAAATAGGCTGAGGCTCCTGTCGGGGATCTGGTAGTCACACCTCGACTCCTTGTCAGGGGGAATCCGGCCCCACCCGGAACAACCCTCCCAAGTCTTGCGTGAAACGCGAAGCGGGACACCAGCAACCCGACCGGAGCCAGGGGCGAAATCAGCCTCCTACCCTCCCGAAACTGGGGCCCCAGTTCCGGGAGGCCGATTTGCTCAGGAACAGCGAAAAAACAGGGAACGATCCCCCCGAAACCCGAGGGCCAGTCCTGGCAGGCGGCCGACGGCGCCGGGGCCGACCCGCGACGTCCCCACCCGAGAGTGGCGATGCCCGGATCGGGGCTCTCGCCGGGGCAGGAGCCCACTCGCGTCCGCGACGTCGCCGGTGGCGGGGCGCAGGGGCGGCGGCCGGCGCCAGGCGAAGCAACGCCGGCGGAGGTCCGTGCCGGAGGCGCATCAGGCGAGTCGAGGAGCCAGGCGCGGCTCATGCGGGATTCCTGATGGTGTTGGGTCCGGGGGACAGGGCCGGCCCGAACAATTCCGCCTCCCCTTGGATATCATCCCCATCGCGGCGCGGTCTGGCCCCGGATTCCGCGCGGGGACGATCGATTTTGCATCTCCCTCTGGGCCCCGGATCGGGGGGACCGGGCCGGCGTTCCGGAAGCCCGAGGAGGGATCGGACGACAGGACGGGACCGACAATCTCCACCACAAACCCGACCGGAGCCTCCTCCTTTTCATCGGAGATGGACCATTTTCCTCCCTGTTCGCGTAAGAATCGATTGCAAAACTCGAATTAAATTTTCACATTACGAAACAGGTTGTCAATCTGGGTCGTTTTCGTAGAATGGAAAAAATCGTAAAATTCCTCTCTATTGATGCCGATTCGGCTTAAATATTTTCACTTTTTGTAAATTGGGGCTGATTTGCAAATCGAGAAACCGAAGTCGCTCGGAATTCGATCTACTCCCGAATTTGTTACGCGAAACGAGAGTTTTCAGCGTCTTATACGGATCACTGCACTTTCCAAGTTCCGACAGCTGTCGATGGATCATTGGGCTTCGGCGCCGATGGTTCCGCGCGTCGGCGCCGAACCCCCGACCCCTCTCAAGACCTGGGAAGGCTCTGACTTAAGCTTCAGCACCGGGCCCGTCTGA
>JBKOZB010000220.1:0-6356 GCA_046744225.1 Planctomycetota bacterium
CCAGGGTCAGGGCCGGTTCGAGCGGCCCCAGACTCCGCGACCGCCCGCCAAGCCGGCCGCCCCACCGCCCCCCTTGTCCAAGGACGCCCTCTCGGGAAGTGTTCCGCTCCGCACGTTCGGCCAGCTCAAGCAGTTGTGGCAGGCCCGCGTCGAGGAGGCCGCCCCCACTCCTCCTGCGGAAGAGCCGCCGGCCCCGGCCCCGGCTCCCGAGCCGACGCCGCCCCCCGAGGCCCCACCCGCGGAGCAGACGACCGACGAGGGCGCGCCCTGAGCGGAGGCGGCCCTGAGGCCTCCCCTGAACTGAGTCGAGCTCCGGGCATGCCAGTTGCTTGATAGATCGGCCGCGCCGGGCCCGGATCATCCCCGAGTCCAGGGCGGAGGGAGCACGCCGATGCAACTGGCGGAGCGCGTGGCGCTGGTGACGGGGGCCGGCGCGGGGATCGGTCAGGCGGCGGCCTGCCTGCTGGCCCGCGAGGGGGCCAGGGTGGCCGCCCTGGAGCGGACTGAGCCGGAACTGCAAGAGACCGTCGCGTGGATCAAGCGCGGCGGTGGCGAGGCGATGGTCGTCATCGCCGATATCGCGCGGGCCGACGCCATGCAGCCGGCGCTCCGGTGGATCTGCGACCGCTGGGGACGGTTCGACATCATCTTCGCCAACGCCGGGGGTCAACGGTGTCTGGGCGCCGATCGAGGAGCTGGCCCCCGAGGAGTGGACCAGAATCCTCGAAATCAACCTGACCGGGATCTTCCTGACCGTCAAGTACGCCGTGCCGTACCTGAAGCGGCAAGGCGGCTCGATCATCATCACCTCGTCGGTCAACGGCACCCGGATCTTCAGAAACACTGGCGCGACGGCCTACTCCTGCTCGAAGGCCACACAAGTCGCCTTCACCAAGATGATCGCACTGGCGCTGGCCCCCATCGCATCCGCGCCAACGTCATCTGCCCCGGCGCGATCACGACCGAGATCGTCGACAACACCGACCGCCGCGACCTCAACAAGGCGCGCGTCCGGTCGAGCTCCCCGAGGGGACGATCCCCCTGACCGGCGGGAGGCTCGGAACCCCCGAGCAGGTGGCACGGCTTGTGCTGTTCCTCGCCTCCGACGCCGCCGACCACATTCCCGGGACCGAGATCTGAATCGACGGCGCCGAGTCGCTGTTGATGGGATGAGGCCCCGCTTAAGGAACAGAGAGTCCGAGAGGACAGGACACATCCGAACGACACCAGGAGACGAAGCATGGCGACGACACTCACCGCCGACCAGATCCGCCAGCGGGAAGAGACCGAGGGACTGGCCAGCGAAGTCAACATCGGCGAGGTTGAGCGGTGGCTCAGCGGTATCGGTGGCGCCACGCTGGTGGCCGCCGGGCTCAAGCGCGGCACCTGGGGAGGAGCCGCGCTTGCCCTACTCGGTGGCGCGCTGCTCTATCGCGGCGTGACCGGCCACTGCGATGTGTATGGGGCCCTGAACATCTCGACCGCCGGCAAGAGCCGGATCGGGCTGGTCGGCGATGTCCATCGGGGCCTGCTCGTCCGGAAGACCTACACGATCAACCGGACGCCCGAGGAGTGCTACCGCTTCTGGCGCGATTTCGAGAACCTGCCCCGGTTCATGACCCACCTCGAATCGGTCCAGAACCGCGAGGGGAACCGCTCGCACTGGGTGGCCCGAGCTCCCGTGGGGACCGTCTCGTGGGACGCCGAGATCATCAACGAGAAGCCCAACGAGCTGATCGCCTGGCGGTCCGTGGAAGGATCCGACATCGACAACGCCGGCTCGGTCCGGTTCCGCCCCGCGCCCGCCGGGCGCGGCACCGAGGTCACCGTCGAACTGAACTACGAGCCCCCCGCCGGCCGCCTCGGCGTCACGATCGCCAAGCTCTTCGGCGAGGAGCCCGAGCAGCAGGTCCGCGAGGACCTGCGCCACTTCAAGCAGATCATGGAGGCGGGCGAGATCCCGACCGTCCAGGGCCAGACGTCATGCCGGGGTCGGGATTGATCCCATCGCGATCGGCCGTTGCGCATCCCACCCTCCGAGGAAACATCTTCCCATGAAAGCGCTTTGTTGGAACGGGGCCGGCGACGTGCGCGTCCGGTCGGTCCCCGACCCCAAGATTCTCAACCCGCGCGACGCGATCCTCCGGATCACGTCCACGGCGATCTGCGGCTCCGACCTGCACCTGTACGACGGCTACATCCCGACGATGCAAAAGGGCGACATCCTCGGCCACGAGTTCATGGGCGAGGTCGTCGAGGTGGGCCGCGAGGTCACCAGCCTGAAGCTGGGCGACCGCGTGGTCGTCCCGTTCACGATCAGTTGCGGCCGCTGCTTCTTCTGCGAGAAGGACCTTTGGTCGCTCTGCGACAACTCGAACCCGAACGCCGGGCTGGCCGAGACAGCCTACGGCTACAGCGGCGCCGGCCTCTTTGGCTACTCGCACATGTACGGCGGCTATGCCGGCGGCCAGGCCGAGTATGCCCGCGTCCCGTTCGCCGACGTCGGGCCGATCAAGGTCCCCGACGGCCTCGATGACGAGAAGGTCCTATTCCTCTCCGACATCTTCCCAACCGGCTATATGGCCGTCGAGAACTGCCAGATCCAGCCCGGCGACACCGTCGCCATCTGGGGCTGCGGGCCGGTCGGCCAGTTCGCGATCCGCAGCGCCTTCTTGCTCGGCGCCGAGCGGGTCATCGCCATCGACCACTATCCCCGGCGGCTCCAGATGGCCCAGGACGGCGGCGCCGAGGTGCTCAACTTCAAGGAGGTAGACATCCCCGAGGCCCTCGACGAGATGACCGGCGGGCGCGGGCCCGACGCCTGCGTGGATTGCGTCGGCCTCGAAGCCCACGGCGCCTCGATCGACGCGATTTACGACCGGGTCAAGACGACGCTCTTCATGGCCACCGACCGCATCCACGCGCTGCGGCAGGCCATCCAGACGTGCCGCAAGGGGGGCACGGTCTCCATTCCCGGCGTCTACGGCGGCCTGCTCGACAAGCTTCCCCTCGGCGCGGCGTTCGCCAAGGGCCTGACCTTCAAGATGGGCCAGACACACGTCCAGCGCTACATGAAGCCGCTGCTCGAACGGATCGAGCGGAGCGAGATCGATCCCTCGTTCCTCATTACCCACCAGCTCCGCCTCGACGACGCCCCCCAGGGCTACTCAATCTTCCGGTACCACTCGGACGAGTGCATCAAGGTCGTGCTCAAGCCGTGAGGCTGTTGGCAGGTGACAGATGGTGGATGGCAGATGACAAATCAGGAACTATTAAAATTTCAAGTTTGAAATCTATAGGAGCTACGCAGTTGGCAGCGCGGGATCGCCGCAAACTCTTAGTAATAAAGAGTTGTGCGAATCAGTGGCTCACTTGGTCTATTTCCTTAAGCCTTTAATTTCTATAGATTTACAGAACTAACTGCATAACTTTTAATCTAATCCCTGATTTGTCATCTGCCATCCACCATCTGTCATCTGCCAAGGGCCATCATCAGCGCTTGGCCACGAGCCGCACAGCCACCCGGCGCGGGGTCCGCTGGTCGGCTTTCTCATCTCGTTCTCCCTGGATTGGACAGGCTCGCTTCACCCCCGTCCATGATGGCCCGTACACAGAGGGATCGCAAAGCCCTGCGCGGCCCGGGCGATCAGGAAACGTCGTCTGCGGGGAGCATCGACTGCGCCCGCGTCCGGGAAACTCGACACGGAGGCGAATCGGTCCTAAGCTTGTTCGTGTAGGACCATTCTTTTCGTTTTCGCCATCCTTGCGTGATCCCGCGGGACAGAAACGTCGCCAGTCGAGGACTGGAAGGCCGACTACGAGAAAGGAACGGACGATGCGGTCCCCACGGCTCGCCTTCATGATCGCCATCATGATCCTTCACTCCGCGGTTCACCACGCGCAGGCCTCTCCTTCCGCGGCTAAGGCCGGGACAGGGCACGGGTCCTCGACCGCGCGTGTCGAGCGCGCCGAGTGCCAGGGCGTCCCAGGAGGACTCCCGACGAACCCCAGGCGGGGCTGAGGAGAGAGCAAGGCCTCCTCTGGCCCAGGGACCAGGGCGGGGATGTAGGCGCTCGCTGAGCGCATCGCGACATGGTCCAATTCGGGGCCGTCCGACCTGGGGACCGTCCCTTCGGGGATCAAGCGACGCGAGGAACTGACATGACAAGCCCGCCGATTCTTCTCATGATGATTTAATGAAGAATCGGTACGTTTCACGCACCCTAGGGAGATCGGTCTGCCGGACCACGCGGTCGGAAAATGCGGACCGGCCCTTCGCTGTCCACGACCCGGAACCAACGTTCGCTGATCGCGTCGAGCGGGGGGTCGGTGCCCCAGACGACGAGCACGTCGATCGTCTGGTGAGATCGTTCGAGCAGGCGAGCCCATCGCCCGGCGCGACGCGTGGAGTCGAGGTCGAGGGAGATGGTCTCAAGATCGAACGGATCGGGGCGGTCGATCTCGGGGCGAAACTGGACCGGGAAATAATAGAACCGCGCCTCGTAGTTGCTCCAGAGAATGTTGCCGGTATCGACCCCGAGCAGACAGTCGGCGTGCAGGAGCGGGTTGGCGCGGAACCGGGTGCGGATGTCGCTCAGGACGGTCGCGACCCGCTGCGACCGGCCGATCTTGGGCCGGGCCCGGACCAGGGCGCCGACCTGGTGCTGGCAGGTCAGGGCGTATTCCCAGACGAAGGCCGACTGGATCGCCAGCGCCACCGCCAGCGCGGCGGAGCAGCCGCGTCCGGCCCACCCCTTCGCGTCGAGGTCGAGCAGTGGCACGACCGCCGCCAGGCCGAGCAGCACGACGCGCTGGGCCAGGTAGAAGCCGTGCTCCGGGCCGAGCGTGTCGGGGCTCGCCAGCCCGCCGAAAATGAGCAAGGCCGCCAGCGCCGCCCAGCCACGCCTGTCGTTCCCGAACCGGGTCAGGTCCTCGCGGTCGCCCCGGAGCATCGCGACCAGCGCCAGGGCGAGGGCGAGCACGAGCCAGAGGACTGGCGTCAGCAGCCCGAACCCGCGCGAGGGTGTCGGGACGAAGGGGAGCACGAACCGGCTCGCGATCGAGACCGGCTCGGCCCAGGCCATCTGTCCGACCCAGGCACGGACCGAGAACGGGTCGATCAGATGGTCCCATTGGGGGTACAACCGACCCCCACGCCGGGACAGGCTCAGGTAGCAGATGCCGAGCGGGATCAGCGGGAATGTGCTTGCCAACGTCCGGAGAAGGCGGGTCCACCAGATTCCGGCCGGAGCCGGGGTCAGCACGGTCAGCACGGCCAGCCCGACGACCGTCAGCCCCAGACTGATCAGGTGGCAGAAGTAGCCGAGCGACAGCAGGGCCATGAGCGCCGCAACACGCCCCCCGCTCAACCGCTTGCGTCCCCGCCACCAGACCCCGAGCGTGACCGAGAAGAGGCACGCCCCGAGCAAGAAACTGGTTAACCCAAGCAGCCAGGCCATGTTCAGGGCAAGCAGGACCGCCAGCGGCGCGGCGGTCGGCATCCCTCGCCAGCCCCGGACTCGCCAGCGGAGCCAGACGAGCGCGGCCGCGAACCCGGCCAGCGTGATCGCCGTCATCGCCCGATCTACCCCCCGCGCCGGGATGACCGAGATCAGCCCGAGCAGGGTCAGGTGTCCCGCCCAGTTCGGCAGGGGCTCCCAGCGCACGATGTAGTACGGTGCGAACGGCGAGTCGGGCCGTAAGGACTGCGCGATGATCTGCGCATTGTAAAGGTGCGCCGGGCCGTCCTGGGTGACGAACCAGGGAACCGCCCCGAGCGCCCCCAGGGCCGGGGCGAGCGCCAGCAGGAACATCGTCAGCCCCCAACGCCGGGACCGCGCGCACTCCATCACCGGGTCGGACGCGAGGGAAGGTTCCATGAACTACCGATCGAGCGTCCCCGCAAGAAAAAGCCAACCCGGCCCCCCTGAACTTTGCGGAGCAGGGGAGCCGGGATCGGGTGCGTAACAACCGGACTGACGACCGCCCATCGTCCTCCGATTGCGACTTCAAGCGAAGCGCAGGGGAGAAGTGGTCGCAGCCGCTGGTGTGCGGCAAGGTCCTAAATCACGCGGCGCTAACCGACGTCGGACAACGTAGGCCCGACCTGGCGATACCCTCCGGTAAGCTGTTACGCACTACTATACCGCACATCCGCTCGCCGTGCCCGAAAAAAATTTAAAGTTCTGCTCGACTTCTCGATCAAGAAGAGGGTCCGCTCAGCGATTGAGCGCGACCGGCGGAGCGGCGATGGCTAGGAACCCGGGCGCGCCGTCGAACCAGTACCTCTGCATCCGGCAAGGCACGCAGGAGCATGCCCGACGAAGCTCAAGGATTAGGACCGGGAAATCCGTTTC
>JBKOZB010000136.1:0-3225 GCA_046744225.1 Planctomycetota bacterium
GGGTCCACCTCCGGCTGGTCAACCTGCTGGAGATCTACCAGCCCAAGCTGCTGCTGCGGGCCTCGGTGCTGTCGGGTGATTCGGCCGCCAGCCCCCTGGAGCTGGTCTGGGATCCCTTGGCCGACGCCTTGGAGGCCATCCCCTGTCCGGACTGCAGCCAACCGACCTTCGCCCTTGAAATCAACCGTCGGGGCCGAATCACCTGCCCCACCTGCGCGGCCCGGGCCGCCGCCCAGGCCAGGGCGCGTCGATAACGCGGCACGTCGGTCGGAGGCTCGTCGAGGGGGTGCGATTCGGGAAGATTTGTTGAGATCTGGGTCCGGACGGCCCGCGAGGGTAGACAAAGGAGGGGCCACACCCTAAAACGGTCGGGTGGCCTGTCGCCCGCCCAGCGCCGCGGAACGTCACTTGGTCGGGCTCCCTCGCACCCCGGGAACGGACCCCATGGACCAGCCTCTTTCGCCCGAACTGCTCCGGAAGATGCACGCCTACTGGCGCGCGGCCAACTACCTCTCGGTCGGCCAGATCTACCTGTTCGATAACCCGCTCCTGAAGGAACCGCTGAAACTCGAGCACGTCAAACCGAGGCTCCTGGGCCACTGGGGAACCACGTCGGGCCAGAATTTCATTTATGTTCATCTAAATAAAATTATAATTCAATACAATCTGAATATGATCTACATCTCCGGCCCCGGGCACGGAGGGCCGGCGCTGGTGGGCAACACGTACCTGGAGGGGACTTACAGCGAGTTCTATTCGAACGTCACCCAAGATGAAGCGGGGATGAAGCGGTTGTTCAAGCAGTTCTCCTTCCCCGGTGGCATCCCCAGCCACGTCGCGCCCGAGACGCCGGGCTCGATCCACGAGGGGGGCGAGCTCGGCTACAGCCTCAGCCACGCCTTCGGCGCGGCGTTCGACAACCCCGACCTGATCGTTGCCTGCGTCGTGGGCGACGGCGAGGCCGAGACCGGCCCGCTGGCCACCGGCTGGCACAGCAACAAGTTTCTCAACCCGGCGCACGACGGGGCGGTCCTGCCGATCCTCCATCTCAACGGCTACAAGATCGCCAACCCAACCGTCCTGGCCCGGATCAGCCACGAGGAGCTGGAGTCCTTTTTCCAGGGCTGCGGCTACACGCCGTACTTCGTCGAAGGGGATGAACCCGAGGCGATGCACCAGCTCATGGCGGCGACGCTCGATCGGGTCGTCGCCGAGATCCGGCGCATCCAGTCGAACGCGCGGACCAAGGGCGTCACGGAGCGGCCCCGCTGGCCGATGATCGTCCTGAAGACGCCCAAGGGCTGGACCGGGCCGAAGGTGGTCGACGGCCTGCCGGTCGAGGGGACGTACCGCGCCCACCAGGTGCCGCTCTCCGAGCCGACCGAGCATCCCGAGCACCTGAAGATCCTCGAGGAATGGATGCGGAGCTACCGGCCCGAGGAACTCTTCGACGAGAACGGACGGCTCATCCCCGAACTCGCGGAGCTGGCCCCCAAGGGCGAGCGCCGGATGGGAGCCAACCCGCACGCCAACGGGGGCGTCCTCCTGCGCGACCTGAGAATGCCCGACTTTCGCGAATACGCCATCAATGTGCCGACGCCCGGCAACATCATGAACGAAGACGCGCGGACGCTGGGCAAGTTCCTCCGCGATGTGATCAAGCACAACCAGGACCTGCGCAATTTCCGCATCTTCGGCCCGGACGAGACCGCCTCGAACCGGCTGACGGCCGTCTTGGAGGCGACCGACAAGCAGTGGGAGGCCGAGGTCATCCCGACCGACGACCATCTCGCCCCCGAAGGCCGCGTCATGGAAATGCTCAGCGAGCACCAGTGCGAGGGCTGGCTCGAAGGCTACCTGCTCACCGGTCGCCACGGCCTGTTCAACTGCTATGAGGCGTTCATTCACATCATCGACTCGATGTTCAACCAGCACGCCAAATGGCTCAAGGTCACCCGGGAGATTCCCTGGCGGCGGCCGATCGCTTCGCTGAACATCCTGCTGGCCTCGCACGTCTGGCGGCAGGACCACAACGGCTTCACCCACCAGGACCCCGGCTTCATCGACCACGTCGTCAACAAGAAGGCCCAGGTCATCCGCGTCTACCTGCCGCCGGACACCAACACGCTCTTGTCGGTGGCCGACCACTGCCTGCGGAGCCGGCACTACGTCAACGTGATCGTGGCGAGCAAGCACTCGTCGCCGCAGTGGCTCGACATGGATGCGGCGGTCAAGCACTGCACGGCCGGCATCGGGATCTGGGAGTGGGCGAGCAACGACAAGGGGAGCGAGCCCGACGTCGTCATGGCCTGCGCGGGGGACGTGCCGACCCTGGAGACCCTCGCCGCCGTGGACCTGTTGCGCAAACACCTGCCCGACCTGAAGGTCCGCGTCATCAACGTCGTGGACCTGATGAAGCTCCAGCCCTCGACCGAGCACCCGCACGGCCTCTCCGACCACGACTTCGACACGCTCTTCACTAAGGACCAGCCGATCATCTTCGCCTACCATGGCTATCCCTGGCTGATCCATCGCCTGACCTACCGCCGGACCAACCACAAGAACCTGCACGTTCGTGGCTACAAGGAGGAAGGGACGATCACCACGCCGTTCGACATGGCGGTCTTGAACGACCTCGACCGGTTCCACCTGGTCGGCGACGTGGTGGACCGCCTGCCGCAACTCGGTGGGAAGGCGGCCTACGCCAAGCAGGCGATGCGTGACAAGCTCATCGAGCACAAGCAGTACATCGTCAAGAACGGCCAGGACATGCCCGAGATCCGCAACTGGAGATGGGGCCAATAATCCGGCCCCGAACCCCATCAGCCTCCTCGTCCTCAACGCCGGTTCGAGCCGCCTGAAGTTCGATCTCTTCGACGCCGAGGCCCGCGAGCGGATCGTCAGCGGCGAGCTCGACTGGGGCGGCCCGGCCGGCGGCCGGCGGCGGTAACTCCTAATTTCCCCTTGGTGCTCCTCTAACACAGGCGAAAACCGGCCCCTTCCCTCCCGGAACTGGGGCCCCGGTTCCGGGAGGTGGATATGCTCAGGAACAGAGAAAAAAACAGCGAACGTTTCTCCCGAAACCCGAGGGCCAGTTCTGGCAGGCGGCCGACGGCGACGGGCGCGACCCGCGACGCCCCAACCCGCGAGAGCGGCAACGCCCGGATCGGGGCACTCGCCGGGGCGGGGGCCAACTCTCACTGCCGGGGAGGCGCCTCGGACCTT
>JBKOZB010000155.1:0-15124 GCA_046744225.1 Planctomycetota bacterium
CTGGACGTTGTCGGTGACGACGGCCCGGCTCGCCTGGTTAATGTAGAGCAGGACCGAGCCGAACTCCGAGCCGAGGGCCTGGCGCAGGTCGCCCCCCGAGGTGAACCAGGCGATCGAGTCGGCCCGGCCGAGCACCAGGGCATCGTGCCCGGTCGCGTCGAGGAAGGCGGCGACCCGGCGGTGCTTCTCCTCGACGTCGCGGCGGCGTGCGATGAGCGCGGCGTCTTCGTGATCGACCGCCGGATCGGCGAGAGCGGGCCAGCTCCCGTTCGCCGGTCGATCTTCCGCTGTCAACAAGACCTGGTCGTAGGGCTCCGGTTCCCTCAGGGGCATCTCCGCAGGAGGGGGAGCGGTCAGGGTGCCTTGCTCTGTTTCGGCGGGCGCCACGCATGGCCTCCAAAGGCCTGGGGAACAGCGAGCGCGTCCCCGTGTCGGGGAGCGGGGTCCGGCTCGGCTCCCGCATGTTGAGCAATGTGATCACCCCTTATCGTTCCAGGCCGTGTCCAAAAATGCAAGCATTTCCGGCCGCAATTTCCGCCCGGACGGGGCGAACTCGAACCCGTGGGATGCACCCGGCACGGCGACGAGTCGGTTCGGCACCCCAGCCGCCGTCAGGGCTGAGGCCAGCTCCTGCGCCTGGGCGAGTGGGACGACCGTGTCGGCCGTGCCATGCAGCATCAAGACCGGGGGCGCGGCCACCCGTCACATGGGCGACCGGCGAGGCGTCCCGGTAGCTCGCGGGGACCTGCTCCGGCGTGCCGCCGAGGAACTGCTTGGCCAGCGGGCCCCCGACGACGCTCTGGCCGACCAGGGCCGTCAGGTCGGTCGGGCCGTAGAAGTCGATGACCGCCGCGACCCGCGCGGTGTTCGTCGGATCGGCGGGCGCGCCTGAGGGCGTGTCGCCGGGGTCGAGGCCGAGCAAGGTGGCGAGGTGCCCCCCGCCGACTCGCCAATCGCGGCGACGCGGCGCGGGTTGATGCCGAACTCGGCCGCGTGCTGATGCACCCAGAGCGACGCGGCACGGACGTCGTTGATGTTGGCGGGCCAGCTCGGTCTCCCCGGCGCCGACAGCGCGTAATTCATCGCGACGACGACGTAACCGGCCCGGCCGAACTGCCCGGCGATCTTGGACCCGTATTCGACCTTGTCGAACTTGCGCCAGCCGCCGCCGTGGATCGCCAGGAGGGCGGGCCGCCCGCCCGACGGCACCGGCCCCGCCGGCACGTCCACGTCGAGCCGTTCGACGCGGCCGCCGACGTTCTCATAAGGAAGGTTGAAAAAGACGCCGCCGTGACCGGCCGCGCGCCCGCCGGCTGAGAGCAAGGCCCGCCCCTCCAGCACCTCGAACCCGCACGGATGCGACCTTCGCCACGCCGAATTCATGGTGCAAGTTCCCCGCAGAGCTCGTGGATGGATTGTTCAGAATGATTCACCATAAAGGTACAAAGGACACAAAGAGAAAACAGTAAGGAAAGAACGAGATTCTTTCCCTCTTCTCCGAGGGTCGCAGCCCGCCCGACGGTGCCTTGTTCATTTCTGAGCAGGCGATTTCCCGGGCGCGGGCTGGCTCGGGGAACCCTTCCACGCCGAGTCGAGGAAGGCGAGGATCTCGGGGAGCAAATCGCGGCCTTGGACTTCGAGGCTGAAGCCGTGCCGGGCGTTTTCGACGACGATCAGGCGGTGGGGCACACCGGCCCTGGCGAGCGCGTCGGCCAGCGCGCGCGACTGGTCGAGCGGAACCAGGGCGTCGTCGCCGCCGTGGATCAAGAGCATCGGCGGATCGTCGGCCGAGATGTAATGAATCGGCGAAGCGGATTCGTAACGCGCGGGGCATTCGTCGGGCCGACCGCCCAGGAGGAGGGTGAGCGAGGTCGTCGTTCGCTTCCGGTTGTCGTAGAGGGCGAGGAGGTCGGTCGGGCCATAGAAGTCGATGACCGCCTGGACTTGCGCCGCGTCGTCGGGACAGGTGCCGAGCAGGGCGGCGAGGTGGCCGCCGGCCGACGACCCCAGTGCGGCGATCCGATCCGGGTCCACACTATACTCTTTGGCGTGGCGGCGTAGCCAGCGGACAGCCTCGCGCACGTCGTCGAAGTTGGCCGGCCAGCTCGGCGCGCCCGGGCGCGAGAGCCGGTAATCGATGGCCGCCACGACATAGCCGTGCTCGGCCAGCCGAACGAGCGAACGGCCGTAGTCATTCTTGCTCCCACCGCGCCAGCCGCCGCCGTGGATCGCGACGATCGCTGGCCGGCCCTCGCTCGGCGCCGGGGTTCTCGGCGCGTACAGGTCAAGCCGCGGCGCATGATCGCCGGCCTCGCGGTAAACCAGGTTCGACGAGACCGTGATTCCCCGCGGCCGGTCCGGGCGCTGCCCCTCGGCGTGGACGAGCAGGCCGGTCACGACGGCCAGCACGCCCCACGCCGCGACCCGCAGCCCGCGTGTCACGAGACGCCACCGACGTGCCGTCCCCGCCCCACGATTCTCGGCCGTTTCCGCCATCTCTCCCCCTCGAACCACGCTCCGTTGTGCCTGGACTTTGAAGTGTCACCTCATCGTATGCCGCTTCCAACGGCGCGGGCAAGCCGCACCGATCAGTATTGCTTGCCGACTTTGCGCGTGATAACGATGGCAACAGATCGGAGGGTGCCGACCTGTGCCCGTGGCCACGAAGTGAGGGTTCAGGAGAGGAATCGGTCTTTGGTCTGGTATTTGCAAACTCAGGACTTTGATTATCCATCTTGACACGAACCGTTCCGGTCGTGAATCCGACGGCCTCGATGTCGCGTCCGAGGTAACGGTCCGTTATCGCCAATCCTCTCCCACGCGACCGCGCGGAAGGAGTGAAGTCCATGTGGGACGAAAAAAATAAGAATATGCGTGTTTTGCTCGTCGAAGACGCCCCCTTCCTGCGGTACGCGTTCGGGCGGTTGCTGCGGATGCACGGGTTCGAGGTGATGGAGGCGAACGACGGTCACGAGGCGCTGGAGTGCGTCAGCAAGTTCCAGCCGCAGCTCGTGGTGACGGACCTGATGATGCCGGTGATGGACGGCGTCGAACTGATCGAGCGGCTCCGCTCCGACCCGGAGACGGCCGACCTGCCGGTGGTGGCGATCACGGCCGACGCGACCGAGCAGGCCGAGCGCAAGGCCCGCCAGGCCGGCGCAGTCGATTTCATCACCAAGCCGATTGACCTCCCCGCGCTCCTGGACCGGCTCCGCGCGCTGAAAGCCTGAACTTCGCGGCCCTACGGGAGGGCCGCGCCGGTCGCGATCCGACCTCGGGACCGCACGTCCTCTCCTTTACCCACCGACTGTCTTATGTTTTTCTCTCTATTATTATTCGACACGAGATTTCGCCCTGTCCGTGGTGATCCGTCATCGATTACGCTTCTCGTGAAGGCTACGCCTCTCTGTTTCGAAGAAACGGGACGAACCGCCATGGCTGACGAGTCGCCACGATTGACCCTCCTCCAGCAGCGCGAGATCGAGGCGCGGATTGTCGGGCCGCTGGTCCGGGCGGTCGCCGCCGAGCTGGGCGAGGAGAAGGCGCTGGTGCTGGTGCGCGGGGTGATCTCGGACCTGGCCCGGCAGAGCGGGGGAGAACTGGCCCGATGGCTTGGCGCGGCGACGCTGGAGGCATTCGCGCAGGGTCTTGACCGCTGGTCGGAAGGGGGTGCGCTCGAGATCGAGCTGATCGAGAAATCGGTCGAGCGGCTCGACTTCAACGTCGTCCGCTGCCGTTACGCCGAGCTGTACCGCGCCCTCGGGCTGGCCGACCTGGGCTCCAGCCTGTCCTGCCAGCGGGACTTCGCGCTGGTGCAGGGATTCAACCCCGAGGTCCGTCTCACACGCACGCAGACGATCATGGAAGGCGCGCCCTTCTGCGACTTCCGCTTCCGCGCCCCAAGCCGTCCGCCCCAAGATCCCTCGGCCGGTACCGACGTCCCAGTTGAGACTGACCCCACCTGACACTCAAGTCGTCTGGACATTTTGTCGATTTTGACGATGTTAGGGGCCGCGCGGAAGGGTCGGACTCATCCGATCGCCCGGCGCGGACCACCGAGTCGGTCCGGATTTCCTCCTCCAACGGGGAGGGTCGGGGCGGGGAATATTCGAGATAGAACGGAGGCCCAACCCCCCACCTCGCCCTCCCCCGCACGGGAGGAGGGGATCAGACACGTGTCTTGGGCCATTGTCTCCAAGGAAGGGGCTTTCTCAATGCCGAGCGGCGCACACGGCACCTCGCGGCTGGCCTATCCCGGCACCCTGGCGATGCTGGCCCTGGCCCTGGCCTTCCCTATCGCCCTGATGATCTTCAACCCGACGCTCATGTTCGAGCGCGGCTGGGAGCAGTACGTCGGGACGGCGATCTACTTCTGGGCCGTCCTAACGCTCGGCCGCGAGCTGGCCCGGCTCTGGGCCGACGAGCGCGCCTTCACCGACGCCCCGGCCATGCTCAATCAGGTCTCGGCCGGTTCCGCGCGCGCCCGGTTGAATCCGGACGCGCCGGGCCGCCCCAGGGCCGGCGACGACCGCCGCATCCTGCCGACGCGCGTCCGCCAGCTCGCGCAGTACGTCGAGGAGACAAGCGCCCCGTCGGTCAGCCAGCTCATGGAGCTGAACCGCGAAGGGTCGGCGCTCGACCAGGAGCACGCCGCCGGCCGGTTCACCCTCACGCGCTATATCCTTTACCTGCTGCCCGTCATCGGCTTCATCGGCACGGTCGAGGGGATCTCGAAGGCGCTGATGGAGATCAGCAAGGTCTTGCCGCTGGTCAAGGACCTCGACGGGTTCATGGGGAACCTGACCAAGGTGACGTCGGCGTTGCAGATCGCGTTTGACAGCACCCTGCTCGCCCTGTTTCTGAGCGCGGCGCTGATGCTGGTGCAGACGCTCGTCTACCGCCGGTCCGAGGACCTGCTGGCGCGGGTCGATCGCTGGATCGTCGAGAATATCTTACCCCGGTTCGGCACCGAAGGACCGGTCGCAGCCGGGATCGTCGAGGCGATCGGTCCGCTGTTTGAGGCGCTCCGGGACGACCTGGCCGCCGTGCTCGAGCCGGCCACGCGGACGATGGAGCAGCAGGCCACGCGGCTCGGGGCCAGCCTCGGCGCGCCGGTCGAGCGGTTCGCTCAATCAGTCGAGCGGCTCCCGGCCGCGCTCGCGGGCTTCCAGCGCGGGGCCGAGGCGATCGGCCGGATCGGGACCGACCTCGAATCGATCGGCGCGGCCGGTGAGACCCTCCGTCGGGGCGTCGCGACGCTCGGCCGGATCGAGACGGCCATGACCCGCAACGACCCGGCCGCCCAGCAATTCGCCGAGATCAAGAAGGGGATCGACCGCACCTGCGCGGCGATCGAGAGCATGAGCCAGTCGTGGGCCGTGGCCTACGAACGCTCCAGCCGGGCGACCCAGGAACAGCTCGCGCAGACCTTGAACAGCCTGAAGGATGCCCTGGAGCTGATCAACGTCAGCATGGAGCAGAGCAACGCACTCTATCGCAACATCGTGAAGTCGAAGTTCCAGGTCTACCGCGAAGAGGCGTCATGAGCTTGGAAATGACGAATGGCGAATGTCAAATGACAGATGTCGAAAGAGGACATTCTTCGGTCATTAGGGATTCGGCATTCTTTTTTTATTTGTCATTCGCCATTTGATATTCGTCATTCAAGATGGGGGAGCGCATGCGGCGATCGCGACGGAACAGGCACGCGGGCCTGGAGTTCGGCGGGTCGGGCGAGGACTCGTTCGTCGCCGTCGTGGTGACGAAGCTGACCGGCGCCCTGCTGTTCATCCTCCTGCTGACGATGGTCATCATGGCCCTCTTGCCCAAGGCGGTGGACCTGCCGTCGTCGGAGCCGAGCGGTCCGAAGGCTAATGACGACTCGGCGCCGCTGGCGATCGCCACGCCCGAGACGCTCCCCGAGGCGATCGCGGGCCGGCCGTACGTCGTCGCGCTGGCCGCGACCGGCGGACGCGGGCCGCTCCGCTGGTCGGTCGATGGCCCGATCCCCGACGGGCTGCGCTTCGACCCGGACACTGCGCAACTGAAGGGGACCCCGCGCCAAGGGACACCCGAGCCCGTCGCCCTGGTGCTCCGCGTCAGCGACGGCACCGACCGCGCCACCCTGCCCGCCCGGCTCGTCGTCTACCAGTCGGACCGGCCGCTGTCGACCCCCTCGAAGTGGAAGCCCGGCCTGCCGCCGATCCCCTGGCGCGCCTGGCTCGAACAAGGCTTCGGCTTCCTCGTCCTCTGGCTCGTCCACCTGGTGAGCATGAACACCCTCGGCGGCCTCGAACGGTGGTCGCTCGGCCGGGCCACGGACACGGATTCCGACGCCGACCGCTGCGCCGGGGTCCGCCGCCGTTTCGCCGCCTATCGAGCTGTCGTCCGTCTCGCCTCGCTCGCCGCCGCCGCCGGGCTGGCCCTCTGGCTCTGGCGGCCGAGAGGATGAATGAGATGGCTAATGAAAAATGGCAAATGAGAGATTATCGATGACTCATCACCCATTTGCCAACTCGATTAAGATTTTGGGACAGACCGCCCAGGAATGTCGCTACAGTCTCGTAGCGCGTGTGGAAACGATTCTCCACACCATGAACGGTTACGAGACCTGGGGAGGTCACAATGTCTCGGATACGGATCGTATTGCTGGCGACCGGCGTATCGGTCGCCGCGATGTTGCTGGCCTCGGCGACCCGGGCGCAGGCTCCGGGCGGGCCGGGCGGTGGTCCCGGTGGGCCGGGCGGCGGTCGCAGCGGGTTCCGGGGCGGTTTCTGGGGTGGCCCCGGGAGGGGGACGAACCTCTCCCTCGTCACGATCCCAGCCGTCCAGGACGAGCTGAAGCTGACCCCGGACCAGAAGAAGATCGAGACGCTGAGCGTCGCGGTGAAAAAGAAGCGTGATGCGATCCGGGCGACCCTCCCTCCCAGGCCGAACCGAGGCGGCAGCAACAATAATGGCGGCGGCAATAACAACGGTGGTGGCAATGCCGTCGCCGGGAATGCTGGCGGCGGCAACGGCTTCGGCGGCCCCGGCAGCGGCCCTCCCCCCGAGATCGCGGCGATGCGGGAACAGTTGCAGGAGTTGCAGAACCAGGCCGACACGGCTTTCGGCAAGATCCTGAAGAAGCCCCAGGCCACCCGGCTCTACAGATCAAGCTCCAGAGCCAGTTCAAGCGCCAGGGGATGTCCATCGTCGCCTCGGACGATCTGGCCCCGAAGCTCAACCTCGGCCCCGACCAGGTCGAGCAAATCCAGACGATCGCCCAGCAGGTCCGCGACGCGCGCCGCCAGCTCTTCACCAGCATGCGCCCGGACGTCGCGTCGTTCCAGAATCCGGACGGCAGCTTCAACCGCCAGGCCATGCGGGACGCCATGAACACCCCGCAGGCCAAGGCCCGGCGCGAGCAGCTCACCAAGGACCAGGAGAAGTTCCAGGATCAGACGGACCAGCAGATCACCAAGGTCCTGACCAAGACCCAGTTGAGCAATTTCAAGAAGATGCTGGGGCCGTCGTTCGACCTGGCGAAGCTCCTTCCGCAGAACAACGCCAACGGCGGCACCGGCGCCACCCCCACCAATAGCGGAGACCAGGCCACGCCGGCCGCCCCGACGGCCAAGACCAAGGCCGGGACATCGACCCCGAAGGAGACGGCGACGTCGTCGCGGGTTCGCACCGGCTAGAGCGGTTCTCGTTGCACACCTCCCAGCATCCCGGCCCGCCGGGCCTGCGTCCTTCCAACGCGGGTCTGGCGGGTCTGACCTTTTCCGATCGCAAGTTTCCCAGTATAACAAACGCCAGACCGCGACCCGGGTCAGGGATGGATAAACCCGGGCGCCGCCTGCTCTGGCCCTCGGCCAGGGCCCGAACCATCCCAAGGAAGGGACCGGCCCATGCATCACGGAGCGAGACCGACCCTGGCTGCGGTCTTTCTCTGCCTGACCGCCGCGGCGTGGCCGAGGGCCAGCTTGGGCGATGGTCACCCTCTTCTCTCGCTCCCCGACAGCCGGCTCGGCATCCGGACCGCGCCGCTGCTCTTGCTGAGCCGCGCCGACCTCCGCGCCGACGTCGGCCTCGACGCGCGGCAGACGGCCGAGGTCGAACGCGCCATTGCCGACCTGTACGCCCGCGCCGTCGCCGTCCGGGGCAAGACTGGCCCCGAGGCGATCGCCGCCCGCAAGGCGATCGACGAGGCCCAGCGGCGCTGGCTCGACGCCCACCTGTCCGAAGCGCAGCGCATCCGGCTGATCCAGATCGACTTGCAGTGGGAAGGCCCGTCGGCCTTGATCAGCCGGCCGGTGATCGCCGACGCCCTCTTCCTGACCCGCGAGCAACGCGAGGCTCTGGGCCGGGCCGTCGCCGAGTGCCAGCGCAAACGCGCCGCGGGGACCTTTCAGAGGAGCGACGAGTACCAACTGACCAAGCAGGCGCTCGCCATCCTCAACGAGGAGCAGCACCTTCGCTGGAAGGCGATGCTCGGAAACCGGATGCGGCTCGCATCGCAACTGGCGGGGAAAGCGGACGAACGGCCGAGGTGATGATCGATGGCAAATGAGCGATAGTCAAATGGCAAATCAGAGATGACGGAGTCAGGTCAAATCACCTTGTGCGGCCTCCGTCATTCGCCATCTGCCTTTTTCCATCGGCCACTTCAGGCCAAAGGCGCGGAGCCCATGGTCAGGCGCTCGAACTCGGGGTTACCGCGGAGCTGGTCGAAGTCCGACTCCTCGGCGATCAGGGCGCGGAGGTCGGGGTCGAGGTCGAGCGCAATGGTCAGCTCGTCGAGCGCCTTGGCGGGGTTACCGGCGAGGCTCCAGTAGCAGGCCAGGTTGTAGTGGAGCAATGGCTCATCGGGGTTGTGCCGCTCGGCCCGTTCGAGCGCGTCGATGGCCTGGGCGAGCCGGTGGGTCCGCTTGTAGCACCAGCCCAGGGCGATCGCGACGGCGACGTCGGTGGGTCGCAACGTCGCGGCGACTTCCAGGGGCTTGAGCGCCTCGCGGTAGCGTTCCAGCGAGCGGAGCGCCTCGCCCATCAGGAAGCTGGCCTCGAACTGCATGGTGGCCCAGTCGGAGCGGCCCTCGAGGATCTCGAGCGCGCGCCGGGGCAGGTTGAGCATCAGGTAGCCCTCGGCCGCGTCGAGCTGCCGCTTGATCCGGTCGCGAATGATCCGGCTCATCGCTCCCCCGCCTCCCCTCGTCGCCTCCCCGAGCTCGCTTCGTCCGCCGGAGACATCCACGAATCGTCGGCCTGGGTCCTTGGCCCCGTCCTGAATTTCGTTAATCTCAAGTTTACTCCAAGATCGGGGGCTCGGGAAGAGACTGTGGCGTGGGGAAGACGGTCCGGGACGGGTCAGTGCCGGCGGTTGGCGCCGAGGTCGCCTCCGTTCTGCGCGTGGGTCAGGAGCCGCTCGCGGCAGGCGCTTTCCTGGGCGCTCAAGGCGCGCTCGGTGCCGATCAGGTCGGGGATGTCGAACCCCTCGGCCGAGCGGCGGGCCAGGGCCCGGGCGCGGAGGTCGATCGCGGCGTGGTTCTGCAGACCGTCGAGCCAGCGATCGGGGATCGTGGCGACGCCGTAGTAGGCGCCGGCCAACGCGCCAAGGATCGCGCCGGTCGTGTCGGTGTCGCCCCCCAGGTTCACGACCTCGATCAGCGCTTCCTCCAGGCTGTCGGTCGTCATCAGCAGGTAGAGGCAGGTGGGGATGCAGGCGGGGGGGAAGCCCATCGTGGCGCGCCGGCAGGCGGGCTCGGCGCCGTGGTGGTTGGCCTCCTCGACCAGGGCGGCCAGGGCGCGCTCGCGGGGCAGGTCGAGCAACGATTCGACATGCGCGATCGAGCGCGAGAGGCTGCGCCGGTGCAGGTCGAGCGAGCTGACGAGGTCCGCGTACCGGTCGGCGATCCGCTCCTCCTCGCGCGCCACGTCGGCGGCGAGCCGGAGCAGGATGCTCGGGTTGCGCAGGGCGCCGGCCGCGAGCCGACGGACCGCATGCGCCACGGCCATCGCGCCGGCCAGGCTACGGATGTCGCGGTGCGTCATCAGGCTGGCAACCATCACCGAGTCGAACATCCCGTCGGGATCGCCGTTGAAGTAGAGCGCCACCGGCGCGATCCGCATCGCCGCGCCGATCCCCGCCGAGACCTGGCCCGTCAGCCGCGGCGAGACCCCGCGCTCCAGGTCGGCCAGGACCTGCCGGAAGCTCCGCCCGACGCCCCGGTGCGCCCCGACGTACGCCCCCTTCGGCGTCGCCAGCTCGACGTACAGCTCGGCCAGGCGGTCAGGGTCGACCCGCCGCTGTTCGAGCAGAACATCGCAAAGCGCCAGGGCTTGCTGCGTGTCATCCGAGTACAGGCCCGGCATCCGCCAGCGGTACGGCTTCTTCTTCCAGGCCCGCGCGCCATCGACGTAATCGACCACCTGACCGTAATGCACCCGGATCTGCTGAGCGCTCAGACCTTCCAGCGGGGCGCCCAGGGCGTCTCCGATGGCCAACCCGAGCAGGCAGCCGCGCACGCGGTCGATTCGGGTCACTTGAGGCATCGTGGCAAGGCTCCTCCGGTTGCCGGAACGGTCCACCGAAGACCAGCCGCAACCGCTTCTCGTCCGATCGCACGAAAATTAACGACGTGGTTTGGACCACGCCAACACAATTCTGCCGACGCCCCTCGCTCGGCCCCCTCCGCGACGCCCGGCTGGCATCACGGGCGCTTGACCCGGACGTCACTTAGGACCCGTCGTTACGCTCCAGGTTTTTTTTCGAAATCCGCGCGATTTTTTCCCCGCGAACTCCCCAACACGCCACGCGAGCCACGCGGTTTCAGGCTCGTCTAATGAACAGGTGAATCGTCTCCATTCGACAGGATCGCCGGGGTCCGACGCGCCGCGCCGGGAGGTGGGACGGGCCGCTGCTCAAAATGGGTCGATCGGAGAAAGCCAGACCGATATCGTCGTGGATACTATCGGCCCGTCCGAGCCCTCCCAAGCACCCCCGGGACGCGCGATTCGGGACCTCAGGCGGCCCCTCGCCGCGCAATCGCCCGGAACGGCGCGACGCTCGGAACCCGGCCGGGGCGCACGCGATGAAGGGACCATCCGTGGCGGATCTTTCGCTTCCGAGGGGCGGAAGGGTTGACGTGCCCCCGGCGAACGGAGACGATGAGACCTTGGCCTTTTGAAGCCACCTTTCGACTAGCGCTCCGGGAGTTGCTTCCCATGCGGTCGCTGCCGATCATCGTCGGGTAGGCTGGACTTCTGCTCGTCCCGTTCGCGGTCCGGGCCAACAACGAAACGCCTTACGGTGACCTCAGCACCTCCAAAAACAACGACTGCGGCGCGATCTAAGAGGTCTCCGCGCCCAGGGTCAACGCCTGCAAGGGCCCGGTCTTCTGCAAGATCCCGATCTTCCAGGCGGGCGAGAAGATCGAACCGGTCGTCATGAGCGTCGTCCAGAACGGCGTGACGGTCCATGATCACGTCAAGGCCCGCGTGGACAACACCCGGTCCGGCCTCGGCGGCAAACCGAGCGAGCCCGACCCGATCATGCGCCAAGACCACGGCAACCCGGTCTAGTACCGCAACATCTGGCTTCTGCCGCGGAAGTGACGTGCGCTCACCGCCCGCTCGGGGCGTGACCTGGAGGCTCGGGCTCCTCTTCGGGGCCATTTATTTCCTCCAGGGAATTGGCGAGCCGACCGAGGGTCTGATCGCGCAGCCGGTCCGCTCGATGCTGAAGTCGTGGGGGCACACCGCCTCGGAGATCGCCGCGTTCTCGGCGCTGTTGGCGGTCCCCTGGTCGCTCAAGCCGCTCTATGGGCTGCTCTCCGACTTCGCGCCGATCCTTGGCTCGCGGCGGCGGAGCTACCTGATCCTCACAGGCGCGATGACGGCCGCCTGCCTGCTCGGGTTGTTCGCGTTCCCGGTCCCGGCCGGGGCGCGGTTCGCGCTTCTGGAGTGGCTGATCGGGCCAACTCTAGCTGTCGCGTTCGCCGACGTCGTGGCCGACGCCCTGATGATCGAGCGCGGCCAGCCGCAGGGGCTGACCGGACGACTCCAGGCGATCCAGTGGGGGAGCCTCTTCGTCGCCTCGATCCTGACCGGCCTGGTCGGCGGCCTCCTCTCCGAGCACCACCGCGAGACCTGGGCCTTCCTGATCTGCGGCCTGGGCGGGCTCGCAACGTTGGCGCTCGCCTGGGGCTGCGTTGCCGAGCCGGAGCGGTCGACTCCGGAACATCCCGGGCGCGAAGCGATCCGAGCGCTTGGCCGGGTCGCCCGAACGCCCTCCGTCCTCGGCATCGGCGCGTTCCTCTTCCTCTGGAGCTTCAACCCGTTCTCGAACGACATCCTCAACCTGCACCTGACCCGCGAGTTGCACTTCAGCGAGCGGCTCTACGGCCAGACCGTGTCCTGGACGGCCGTCGGCTCGATCGCGGCCAGCCTCGCTTATGGTGTCTACTGCCGCAGATTTTCGCGACGAATGCTCACGCATGCCTCGATCGCGCTGGGGGTCTTGAGCACGCTGGCGTACCTGGCCGTGACGGACCAGTTCTCGGCGATCATCGTGACAATCCTGGTCGGGTTCACGACGATGACAGCGGTCTTGATCCAGCTCGACCTCGCCGCGCAGGTCTGCCCGCCCGAGGCGGCCGGTACGACCTTCGCGCTCTTGATGGCGCTGTCCAACCTGGGAATGTCGCTCTCGATCTGGCTCGGGGGAGCCTGGTACGAGTCGGGCGCGGCGAGGTGGGGATATTTGACGTCGTTCCGCGTGCTGGTTGTGGTCGGCGCCCTGTTCACCGCCGCCTGCTGGCTGCTCGTGCCGATCTTGCAGCGCGGGCTGTTCCGGCCGGAAAAAGAAAGCGGTTCAGGGGGCGGGGACCGCGTTGCGGGGCTCGAAGAGGGACTGGGTCCGGACGATCGCGTGCTCGTCGGGAAAGGTGTGGAACGCGTAGATCGCGAGGCCCTTGACCCGCGCCTCGATCCGGATGTGGCTGATCGGGGCGGAGGCCATCCGGTTGCTCGGGGCGAAGCGGTGGAAGAGGCAGTCGCGCGAGGCGTCGAGGGCCATCTCGTCGCTCAGGTGGACGAACACCTCGGGATCGACCCGATCGACCTCGAAGCAGGTCTGGTACTCGACCGTGCCGCCGGGGCGCAGGTTGGTCGAGCGCTCGTGGCGGACCGGCGAGTGGAAGAGGAGGCCGGGCTCGGGGAGGACCGTCACGGGACCGGAGAGAACCTCGGAGATCCGTAGCGGCCCGGCGCGGAAGAGGACCGCATGGCCCCCCTCGATGATCCGGACGTCCGCCTCCCAGCCGTCCTGCGAGATCCGCCGGTGTCCTCGCACGGCGAACCAGTCGGGATGGAGCGTCCGGCCGAAGACCTGGAACGCCAGGTCGGCGACCCGCGAACGCCCAAAGCTCACTCCCATGCCTCCGCCCCCTTCCTCCGGATGGCCTGCGTCTCGTGCTGCTCGGGGAGAACGATCAATGGTTCCATTCTATAACGCATTGCGCGTTCGAGCAAACGGAGCATGCGGGATGATGCGGCCAGGAAACAGGCCGCCTTGACCATCAAAGGCCCGGCCCGTACACTCCTGGGCCGACCGCACCCGGATGAGGCCGCACCCGGCGGATTGGATCGGATCGCTCGATCCTTGGCGGAGCCGTGCGGTGGATTCGACCCTGCTCCCTTTCCTGCCCCTCCGCGCCTGGGGCGCCTGGCGGTCGCGCGGGGCGAGCTACGCCTGGCACAAGGCGCTGCGACGGACGCTCGGCCGCTGGCCCGGCTGGAAGCGCCGGCTCGTCTACGCCGACCCGCGCGCCTACTGGACCCTGCGCGGGGGCGACGACTACTTCCGCGAGCAGGAGGGCCAGCCCGCCCGGACCGCGCGGGCCGAATGGCTGGCCGGGCGGATCGCCGCGTATCGGCCCGCCTCAATCCTCGAAATCGGCTGCGGCTACGGCAAGCAGCTCCGGGCGCTCCGCCGGCATGGGGATGTCCCGATGGTCGGACTCGACTTCAGCCCGAGCCAGCTCGCCCTGGCGCGACGCTACCTCGACGGGCTGGGGGGGATCGCGCTGGTCCTGGGCTCGGGCCTGGAGTTACCGTTCCGCGATCGGTCGTTCGACCTGGTCCTGACCTCGGCCGTGATCCTGCACAACCCGCCGGCCGCCGCCGCACGGATTCGCCGCGAAGTGCTCCGCGTCGCCCGCCGCTATGCCGCGCACAATGAGGACACCGACGTCAGCTACAACCGCTATGGCTACGACACCGCCGCCTGGTACCGCGCGGCGGGGTTCCCGCTGGCCGAGTCGGGGCCGATCCCGACCGATCCCGAACCGTCCCCCTCGCAATTCTGCGTGGCCGAACTGTGGCATCGCTGACCCGCCCCGCGACGCATGCCTGGAACTCCGGCCGCCCCCCTTCCGCCGAGGGGCGGGGGGTTGTCCGCGACAGCCTCGTCGTGACGATCGGCGGCCAGCTCGAACGGGTGCTCGGCACGCTGACCGCCCTGGCCCTGCGCTGGGGGCTCGGCCCGGCCCAGCTGGGGGTCTACACCGGGCTGCGGCTCTACCTCGACAACACGAACCGGACGAGCCTGGGCATCGGCCTGGGGGCCGTGCAGGAGATCCCGATCCTCCGCGCCGCTGGGCGCGAGGCCGAGGCGAAGCGCCTGGCCGACGTGGCGCACACGACCAACACACTGACCTGCCTGGTCTACGCCCTGGCGCTGGTCGCCTGGGCCGGGCTCCGCGCTCCGCTCCTGGTCAACGATCCTCTGGCGCGCGAGTGGACATGGGGCCTCGTCGCGACCGCCGGTCTGACGCTCCTCAAGCGCTATGAAAGCTTCCTGATCGCCGTGCTTCGGGCGCACCGCGAGTTCGTCCTGACGACGGAGCTGGACATCCTCGAATCGCTGGTCTCGGCCGTCGCGGTGGGGATCGGGCTCTGGCTGGCGGGGTTCTGGGGACTGCTGGCGTCGGTCGGGGTCTTGCTCGGGGTCAAGGTCGCCTACCTTCACGCGCGGCACCCCGTGCGGTTTGGCTGGGCCTGGGAGGGGCCGACGGCCTGGCGACTGATGCGCATCGGTCTACCGATCCTGGCGAATACGGCGGCCTTCGGCGCCGTGCTGAAC
>JBKOZB010000141.1:0-4550 GCA_046744225.1 Planctomycetota bacterium
TCAACGCGCTCCGCTCGAACAATGCGAACGTCGGCGGCGGCTACCTCGTCCACGAGGGCGAGGCGCGGTACATCCGGGGCGAGAGCCAGGCGCACAACGTCGCCGACATCGCCGCGATCGTCATCGACGAGCGGAACGGCGAGCCGGTCACGGTCGAGAAAGTGGCCAAGGTCGAGCCCGCCCCGATGATCCGGGCCGGCCTGGCCACCCGGGACGGCCAGGGCGAGATCGTCACCGGGCTGGTCATGATGCTCATCGGCGAGAACGGCCGCCGGGTCGTCGGCAACGTCAAGAAAGAGATCGCCGAGCTCCAGAAGAGTCTGCCGTCGGGTGTCACGATCGAGCCGCTCTACGACCGCGCGCACTTGATCGACCAGACGCTCAGCACCGTCATGCATAACCTGATGGAAGGCGGCCTGCTGGTCATCGCGGTCCTGCTGGCCCTGCTGGGGAACATCCGGGGCGGCCTGATCGTCGCGCTGGCGATCCCGCTCTCGATGCTCTTCGCGGCCAACGTGATGCTCGCCACGGGCGTGACGGCCAGCCTGATGAGCCTGGGCGCGATCGACTTCGGCATGATCGTCGATTCGAGCGTCATCATGATCGAGAACTGCGTCCGCCGCCTGGCGCACGAGGGGGGGACGCGGCCCAAACTGGAGATCGTCCGCGACGCGGCGGTCGAGGTCCGCAAGCCGACCATGTTCGGCGAGCTGATCATCGCCATCGTCTACCTGCCGATCCTCGCCCTGCAAGGGACCGAGGGGAAGCTGTTCCGGCCGATGGCCCTGACGGTCATCTTCGCGCTGGCCGGCTCGATGGTGCTCTCGCTCACGCTGATGCCGGTGCTCGCCTCGCTCGGGCTCAGCTCGAAGGCCGAGGAAACAGAGGTCTGGCTGGTCCGCCTGCTCAAGCACGGCTACACGCCGGTGCTCGACGCGGTCATTCGCCGGCCGATCATCGCCGCGTTCCTGGCGATCGGCTCAGTGGTCGTGAGCGTACCCATCGCGCTGAGGCTCGGGGGCGAATTCATGCCCCGGCTCAACGAGGGCGACCTGCTGATCGAGGCCATCCGCATCCCCTCGGCCGCGCTCGAAGGGGCGGTGCCCACCTCGACGCAGATCGAGAACATCCTCAAGACATTCCCCGAGGTCCGCCTGGTCTACTGCAAGACCGGCCGGCCCGAGATCGCCAACGACGTGATGGGCGTGCACCAGACCGACGTCTGGACCTTGCTGAAACCTCAAAGCGAGTGGCGCCCGGGCCTGACCCGCGACGCCCTGATCGAGGAGATGGACAAGGCGCTCACCGAGAATGTCCCCGGCGTCAAGTTCGGCTTCAGCCAGCCGATCGAGATGCGGGTCAACGAACTGGTGGCGGGCGTCAAGAGCGACGTCGCCACCCTGCTCTACGGGCCCGACCTCGACGTGCTCCGCCAGAAGGCGAGCGAGATCGAGCGGGTCCTCGCGCGGATTCCCGGGGCGCAGGACATCAAGACGCCGACCTCGGGCCGCTTGCCGATGCTCCGCGTCTCGGTCCGCCGCGACCAGCTCGCGCGGTACGGGATCAAGGCGGCCGACGTGCTCGAAGCGATCGCCGCGCTGGGCGGCACGACCGTCGGCACCGTCTTCGAGGGGCAGGTCCGGCACGTCATCCAGGTCCGCCTCCCCGCGTCGTGGCGGAACGCCCCCGAGAAGATCAAGTCGATCCGGGTCGTCGATCCGAAGGGCCGCCCGATCGAGCTCCGCAACCTGGCCGACGTCGTCTTCGAGGAGGGCCCGAGCGAGGTCGAGCGCGAGAACGTGCAGCGGCGGGCGGTCGTCGGCGTCAACGTCCGGGGGCGCGACATCGCCGGGTTCGTCGCCGAGGCGCAGGCCGCGATCGACGCCAAGGTGACGCTTCCCCCCCGCTACATCCTCCGCTGGGGCGGTCAGTTCGAGCACCTGCAAACCGCCTCGCGGCGGCTGATGATCGTCGTGCCGATCGCGCTGGCGCTGATCTTCCTGCTGCTGTTCAGCACGTTCAACTCGCTCCGGCTGGCGGCCTTGATCTACCTGGCCGTGCCGATGGCGGCGACCGGCGGCGTCTTCGCGCTGGCCTGGCGCGGCTTGCCGTTCTCGATCTCGGCGGGCGTCGGGTTCATCGCACTGTTCGGCGTGGCGGTCCTCAACGGCCTGGTCTGGGTCAGCGCCGTCGAGCACCTGCGCCAGGAGGGGATCGACCCGCACGCGGCGGCCCGCGAGGCGGCCCTGGTCCGGCTCCGCCCGATCCTGATGACCGCCCTGGTCGCCGGCTTTGGCTTCATCCCGATGGCCACCGCCACCACCTCCGGCGCCGAGATCCAGCGCCCCCTGGCCACGGTCGTCATCGGCGGCCTGATCACCTCCACCCTCCTGACCGCCCTGGTCCTGCCGTCGATCTATCCCTGGTTCGCCGAGAAGCCCAGGCCGGTCGAAATGTGAGGAGATGCCACGTCATCCGATGGGAGCCGATTCTCTTGCCGCCCGGTCGGTGTGACACCACAATGGCGCCAGGACGTCTCAAAACCCCGGGAGCCTTCCATGATGGTCATCGCGACGACGGAGAGCCCGACGATCGCCGATCTCCTGGCCGAGCTCGGCGACATTCCGCCCCATCGCGTCCTCCTCCGGCCCTATCCGGGCACAGCCACCGAGCAGGACGTGATCGACATCCATGCCCGCCACAAGCGGCTCTGCGAACTGGTGGACGGCGTGCTGGTGGAGAAGACCATGGGATACGAAGAATCCGCCCTGGCCGTGCTGATCGCCACGTATCTCGTGAACTTCGTCCGGCCGCACGACCTGGGCATTGTCGCCGGGGCGGACGGCACCCTCCGGCTGCGGCCCGGCCTGGTGCGCATCCCGGATGTCTCGTTCGTCTCCTGGGCTCGCCTCCCCGAGCGCCAGTCTCCCGGAAAGCCGATCCCCGATCTGGCGCCCGACCTGGCGGTGGAAGTGCTGAGCAAGAGCAACACCCCGCAGGAGATGGAGCGCAAGCTCAGGGAGTATTTCCAAGCGGGCGTCCGACTGGTCTGGTACGTCGATCCCGAGGCGCGCACCGTGGAAGTCTTCACAGCCGTCGATTGGTCGACCATGCTCGACGAGAGCCAAACTCTCGACGGCGGAGACGTGCTGCCGGGGTTCGTCCTGCCGCTTCGCGAATTGTTCCCCCGGCGCGATTGACAGGTCTCGTCGGACGGCATGGGATCGTGGTCCCACATTCGGCGATCACGGCTCCGGCGCGGGGCCGGAGGTACTGCGTTGCTTGATCAAGCGCTCCCGGTATCTCAGCAGCACGAGACTCAGGGAGACGAAGAAAAGTCCCCCGCTGCTGAAGACGAGCGGCAAGAGCCAGCGCTCCGAGAACGAGTCGATGAGCCCATCGTCGGGACGGTCGAGCCGGTAGAGCACCGACACCACGTCACCGAGCGAGTAAGCCGGCGGCGACGTGGAGACGTGGCCTCGCACTTCATAATCCTTGCCCCGAACTCGATAACGGACCACGGGGTAGGCATGGTGGGCGGCCCAATCTTTGCCCCGGGCGAACGCGACCACTGTCCCTTCGGTCCGCAACGCGCTGGAGAACTTGTTCCACGAGGATACTCCGATCCCCAGGCCGATCACCGTGAAGATCGTCCCGATGACCAGGAACGCCACCACGATACCCTCAGGTGGCGGGGTGCGGGAGTTCGTGCCTTGACTCATTCCGGCCTCGTCACTCGGCGATCGCCTTGGCGAAGGCGATGGAACTTCAACGTGTCGACGATGTGTTAACAAATCACGGCCCCTCTCCCTGAGCCAACCTGTGCCGCAGGCCGAGTCCCAGGATAAGGAAAAGAGCGGCACGCGGCAAACGCCCTCCGGGACTTCCGCTTGCCGCCAGGAGCCAAGCCATGGCGCAGGTGATGATCGAACCGATACCCACGGTCGCCGACCTCCTGGCCCAACTCGGGGACATCCCACCCTCTCGGGTCCTGATGCGGCCCGCCCCGGGGACGGCCACCGAGCAGGACGTGATCGCGCTCCTGAACCGCCACGACCGCCACAAGCGGCTCTGCGAACTGGTGGATGGAGTACTCGGGGAGAAAACGATCGGTGGCTCATGGGGGCTTCCTGGTGGATTGGGTCGTTTTGATTTCCGGGTGGGGCCGACTTCAGTCGGCCCAACGAGGAATCCCAATCAGGATTTGGCCGACTGAAGTCGGCCCCACCCGGCGCGAACCGCGGATTCTCTCCACCAAATGCCCAGCATGAGCCAAGAAATTAAGATTCGCTCGCTTTCTCTTTCTGTTTTCTTTCTCCTTTTCTCTTGTCTCCATCTGCATCAATCGGCATCACCTGCGGATCGTTCTCTTCCTCTTCATGATTTATGTCTATACTTATCTCCTGTAGATGATTTTCTTTCTCTGTGGATTCCCTTTGTCTGATTATCACGGATTTCGGGGAGGGCGCCGGGTGTCCAGGTGACTTGGGCGGCAGTTCGGCTCGGCTGATGAGGTTGACGATCATCCGCCGCGGGCTGCAGCAGGGAGG
>JBKOZB010000181.1:0-6967 GCA_046744225.1 Planctomycetota bacterium
GCCGTGCTTGGTCTTGAACGTGTCCTTGTAGCGGTTGCGCAACTCCATGTTGCGCGACATGTCGGCCTCGTTGAAGGTCGTCAGGATCGCGGCGGTCTGCTGTGCCTCGACCAGTCTCTGAGCAATCTTCTGCCGGATGCCGCTCATCCGCTGCCGGATCTCGCGCGGCCGGTCCCCGCCCGGTGCGGCGGGGGGCGGAGTTGGCGTCTCGGGGGCTGGGGTCGGCGGCGGGGCCGGCGCCGTCGCGGCCGCCGGGGCCGCCGGGGTCGCCGTCGCGGGGGTGGCCAGGTGCGTCAGGACATCCCCCTTAGTGATCCGGCCGCCCCGGCCCGTCCCCACGACCTGGCGCGGGTCGACGTGCTCCTCGGTGACGATCCGACGCACGGCTGGCGCGAGCGGCATCCCCGCGCCGCCGTTGGGCGGGGGTGAGGGAGCCGGGGCCTGGACGGGCGCGGGGGCCTGGGCGGGCGCGGGGGCCTCCTTGGGCCTCTCCGGCGCGGCCGAGGGCTTCGCGTCACCCGCCACGGCGGGTTGGCCCTCGGGATCGATCATGCCGACCGTCGCGCCGATGGTGACGGTCGTCCCTTCGGCGACGTTCACTTTCAGGACCCCGGAGGCCGAGGCGGTGATGACGTTGCTTGCCTTGTCGGTCTCGAGCTCGAAGAGCGGCTCGCCCGCCTTGACGGCCGCGCCGTCGGGCTTGAGCCAGCGCGACAAGATCCCCTCGGTGATCGACTCGCCGACCCCCGGCACAGTAATCGGAACGGCGGGCATCTTAGCTCACTCCTTGCTTGACGGTCAGGGCCGGGCGGGTCCGGATCGAGCTGGCCGAGACGAGATGCGGCAAGGCGGCGCCGATGGCGGCCTCGACCAGCTCGGCCTGCTCGCGCTCGTGGACCGCGTGCGAGCCGGTCGCCGGGCTGGCGCTGGCGTCGCGGCCGACGTACTGGAACGGGAGGCCCATCAGCTCCTGGAGTCGGGGCGAGACGAACGTCCAGGCCCCCATGTTCTGCGACTCTTCCTGGACCCAGACCCACTCGCGGGCCGCGCGGTAGCGGCCCAAGGCCGCTTTGACCGCGTCGGCGTGCCAGGGATACAGTTGCTCGATCCGGACGATCGCGACCTCGCGGGTCTTGCCCACCTCCTCGCGCTTGGCGACCAGATCGTAATAGACCTTGCCCGAGCAGACGAGCACGCGGCGGACGCGCTCGGGATCGGCCGGGTCATCGAGGACCTCATGGAACCGGCCCGAGACGAACTGATCGACGGACGAGACTGCCATCTTGTGGCGGAGCAGGCTCTTGGGCGTCATCACGACCAGCGGCTTGCGAAAGTTGCGCCGGATCTGACGCCGGAGCAGGTGGAAGTACTGCGCGGGGGTCGAGGGGACGGCGACCTGGATGTTCTCCTCGGCGCAGAGCGCGAGGAACCGTTCGAGCCGGGCGCTCGAGTGCTCGGGCCCCTGGCCCTCGTAGCCGTGGGGCAGGAGCATGACCAGGCCGCTGGCGCGGCCCCACTTCGACTCGGCCGGGGCAATGAACTGGTCGATGATCACCTGGGCGCCGTTGGCGAAGTCGCCGAACTGGGCCTCCCAGAGGATCAGCATGTGCGGCTCGTCGAGCGAGTAGCCGTAATCGAAGCCGAGCACGGCGGCCTCGGACAGTAGGCTGTCGTAGACACAGAGCTCAGCCTGGTCGGGCGAGAGGTTCTTGAGCGGGTAATACTCCGCGCCGGTCTGGTAATCGACGACGACCGCGTGCCGCTGGCTGAATGTCCCACGTCGGCTATCCTGGCCGCTGAGCCGGACGGGCGTCCCCTCGAGCAGAAGCGAGCCGAACGCCAGCGCCTCGGCCGAGGCCCAGTCCACGGGCCCCTCGAGCATCGACTTCCGGCGCTGCGCCAGGATCCGCTCCATCTTCGGATTGACGCGAAAGCCCTGCGGGAACTCGACCATCTTCTGGGCGATCGTGCGGATCGAATCGTAGGGGATCGAGGTATCGACCGGCTCGAAGGTGAAGCGGGGCGAAAGCCCTTTCCAGTTTCCGGCGAACCCGGGCTGCAAGGCCTTGGGGGCGGCCCGGTTCTCGTGGACCTCCTTGTAGACCTCCTCCATCTTGTCGCGGAAGGTCTCGGCGATCGTCTCGACCTCATCGGTCGTGAGCTCGCCGTTCATGACGAGCTGCTCGGTGTAGAGCTCGCGGACCGAGATGCGGTCCCTGATCTTGCCGTACATCAGCGGCTGGGTGAAGGCCGGCTCGTCCCCCTCGTTGTGGCCATGACGGCGGTAGCAGATCATGTCAATGACGACGTCCATGCCGAACGTCTCGCGGAAGTCGAGCGCCAGCTCGCCGACGTAGACGACGGACTCGGGGTCCTCGCCGTTGACGTGGAAGATCGGCACCTCGATCATCTTGGCAACGTCGGTGCAATACCTGGTCGAGCGGCCCTCGGTTGGGGCGGTGGTGAAGCCGATCTGGTTGTTGACGACGATGTGGATCGTGCCGCCGGTCTTGTAGCCGGACAGTTGCGAGAGGTTGAGCGTCTCGGCCACCAGCCCCTGGCCGGCGAAGGCGGCGTCGCCGTGGATCAGGATCGGGATGCCGAGCTTGCGGTCGCGGTCCTTGAACCGGCGCTGCTTGGCGCGCATCCGGCCCTCGACGACCGGGTTGACCGCCTCGAGGTGGCTCGGGTTGGGCGTCAGCGACAGGTGGATTGAATGCTTGTCGGCCGTGACGTGGTCGGCCGAGAAGCCGAGGTGGTACTTGACGTCGCCATCGCCGGCGACGGTCTCGGGCAGGTTCCCCTCGAACTCGCTGAAGATCTGGCCGTAGGGCTTGTTCAGGATGTTGGCCAGGACGTTGAGCCGGCCGCGGTGGGGCATCCCCAGGACGATCTCGCGGACCCCGAACCGCGCCGAGCCCTCGATGATGGCGTCGAGCAGCGGGATCAGCATCTCGCCCCCTTCGAGCGAGAATCGCTTTTGCCCGACGTAGTGCGTGTGCAGGAATGTCTCGAACAGCTCGGCCGCGTTGAGCTTGAGGATGATCCGCCGCTTCTGCCGGATGTCGAATCGGGGACGGTTCCGGTTCGGCTCCATCCGCTCCATGAGCCACTTGCGGACCTGCGTGTTGCGGATGTGCATATACTCGACGCCGATCTTCCGGCAATAGGTCTCGCGGAGGATAGCGATCAGCTCGCGCAGGGTGGTGTGGGGGGGATCGCTGAGCCGGTGGTAAAACTCGTTGTCGAGGTCGGCCGCGGTCAGGCCGAACGCCGAGAGTTCGAGCAGTTCGTGCGAGTCGCGCGGCGGGTTGAGCTTCAAGGGGTCGAGGTCCGCCAGGTAATGGCCGATCTCGCGGTAAGCGTCGATGAGGCGCGTGACGGCGGCCTGCGCCCGCGCCGCATTATGATCGACGTCGGTGTGAGGGCGGCCGTCGCCAGACTGGCCGAGCTCAAAGCCCTCGAAAAACATTCGCCAAGTGTCGTCGACCGAAGCGGGATCGTTCCGCCAGCGTTGGTGGTACTCTTCGATGAGGTCGAGGTTCCACCGATTCGCGACCGTCGAGCGATTCATTGGAAATGATCCCCAGATGGACCGGGCCATCGGGCCGGGTCCATTGCCGGATTGACAATCCAGAAATGGGGGGCTGCGCCAGGGCCGCAGCCACACGCACGGCCTCAGCATACTCCAAAAGAGAGATGGCCCAAACCCCTCTCCGTCCTCTTCCTCTTAGTATAGGCATCACCGTCCCGCAACCAACGAGTTTCGTGCCAAGTCGCGTAATCGTCGGAAGCCTCGCGATGCTCCACGATTTCGACCGGCCGGCGCCGCGGGCGACGCGTTGCGCCGGCTCGACTTCCTCTCGAGCCGTTCTCCCTTGAGTGTCGCGGTTCTTGGGTGGCCGGGGCCTTCCCCAGCCACCCCGGACGCGACGCTCAGACGAAAACCGCTCTGATGTCCAGAGCCTCGGGTGCAGGACACTCATCCATCGCTCGATGAAAAACAAGTTGCTGAATTCTCAACCATTCTACGGCAACTTCCCTCCTCAGAGCCGTTCAATCCAGGCCGGGTCTGCGAATTTTGTCGCAACCAGATGCTTGACCAGCTCTTTGGGCACGGCGGCGGGCTCGGCCGGTTGGTCGGGGTCGAGCCAGGCCGCGCGGACGGCCGCGACGAGGTCGGCGCGCGGCAGGCCGAGGTTGGTCAGGAAGTCGTCATGCGACCGCCCGGCGCGGTAGGCCGGCTGGCGTCGGGGGAGGGTCGTGTATTGGGCCACACGCTCCAGGGGAAAATCGTACAGGATCGTGGCGTGGACGAAAAAGTGGGTGCGGAGCCGCCGCTGGGCGCTGCCGGAGAACTTGCGGCGGTCGAGCGTCAGGTCTCCCAGGCCGAGGACCTCGACGGCCGGCCCGCGCGCGCGGAGCGCTGTGGCGATCCGGTCGAGCACGAAGGCATGCGCCTTATCGACCGCCCCGAGCCCCGGCGCGGCGCCCTCCGGCAAGACGACGGTGACGTTCATCGCCCCCGGCCCGACGACCACGGTCCCTCCACCACTCGACCGTCGCGCGATCGCGACCCCGTCGCCGCGACAGGCCTCGACCCGTACGTCCTCGCGCCAGCGGCACGACGCCCCCAGGACGACCGCCAGGCCCTCGGGCTCCCAGAGCCGCAGCACCGGGCCCCCGCCGCGCCCGTCGGCCTCGATCAAGAGCGCCTCGTCGAGCGCGAGGTTCTCCGCGATCCCCGGCAGGGTCAGGTCGAGGAAGCGCATCGCGGCGAGGGCGGGCATTCGGTCGGTCAACGGGGCAGCTCGGTCCAGCGGTACGGGAACGATCGAAGAATGGGAAAGGCCCCGAACCGCTCCCGTCGGACCGGGGAGATTCGAGGCCGTCGTGGGATCGAATGCAAAAGGAGGATGCCTGGCGCGCCGGCTTATTTGAAGTCTTCGCCCTTGGAGTCTTCGTCTTCCTCGATCCGGAAGACGGTGTGGCAGTCGGTGCAGGCCTTTTTGACGGCGGTGTGCGCCGCCTTGGCATCGGGCTGGGTCGCGCTCGCCGCGCCCGCGACCTTGGCCAGGTTCTCCGACGCCTTTACGAAGTTGTCCAGATACTTGTCCCACTTCGCGTCCGCATCCGGGACATCCTTGGCCTTCTTGACCGCGTCTTTGATTGGCTTAGCTTGCTTGGCGAGCTTGACGAGTTCCTCGGCACTAGCGACGACGTCCTTCTGCGCCTTCTTGAACGCGACGGCAGTACGGACGCCCTTGGTGATGGCCAGATTCATCTTGTTGACCTGCTCCATGATCTTGTGTAGCGGCCCTTCTTCGTCATCCGCCATCGAGATCCCGACCGTCAGCGCGGTGATCGAGACCATTGTCCCGGCGAGAACTGTCCACCTTCGCAGCATGACTCGTTTCTCCTGGAGCGCGACTCGGGGAAAACCACGTCGGCGGGGGACCGGGAGTCTTAACATGGCCAGTCGAGCAGCCCGATGTCCCAACACGATCAACGGTCCGGTCTGAGCGACCTAAGATATCCCTCGCGCCCGCGTCGATCAAGAACGTGAGGCGCCGTTGCTCGACTCGCGAGAAACCGCCGGGCGCCGGGGTCCGCAACGGGCGGGCGGTGGTACAATTTCACGTGCCGGCGCGCCCGGCCGGCGCGAATCGACCCTCAGAGCCCTGCGGATGACCATGCCCGAGCCGATCGACTACAAGGCGGCTGGCGTCGATCTCGACACCTATGAGGAGACGATGGCCCAGCTCTCCCCGCTGCTCAAACGGACCTACACCCCGCGCGTGATCGAGTGGAAGGACGGGTTCGCGGGGCTCTTCCGGCTCGACGCCAACATCGGGCTGCTCTCGCGCACCTACCGCGACCCCGTACTCGTCGCCTCGACCGACGGCGTGGGCACCAAGCTCAAGCTCGCCTTCGCCACCGGCCGGCACACCACCGTCGGCCTCGACTTGGTGGCGATGTCGGTCAACGACTGCCTCTGCGCCGGGGCCGAGCCGCTGTTGTTCCTCGACTACGTCGCGATGGGCCGCGACGACCCCGCGCTGACCCGCCAGGTCGTCCAGGGGATCAGCGACGGCTGCGTCGAGGCCGAGTGCGCCCTGCTCGGCGGCGAGACCGCCATCCTCCCCGAGTTCTACCAGCCCGGCGAGTACGACCTGGCCGGCTTCTGCGTCGGCGTCGTCGAGCGCAAGCACCTCCTGACCGGACGCGAGATCCGCGCGGGGGACAAGGTCATCGGTCTGGCCAGCGCGGGCCTCCACTCCAACGGCTACAGCCTGGCCCGCAAGATCGCGCTGGACCGCGCCGGCCTGCGGCCCGACTCGTTCGTCGAGGAGCTCGGCCGCACCGTCGCCGATGAGTTCCTCGAGCCGACCCGGATCTACGTCCGGGCTGTGAAGACCGTCTACCGCCATTACCGCGTCAAGCGGATCGTCCACGGGATCGCACACATCACCGGCGGCGGCCTGATCGACAACCCCCCGCGCATCCTCCCGGGAGGCTGCGCCCTTCGGCTCCATCGCGGCTCGTGGGAGGTCCCCAAGGTGTTCCCCTGGCTCCAGGGGCTCGGCGGTGTCCCCGACGCCGAGATGTTCCGCGTCTTCAACATGGGGATCGGCCTGGTCCTGGTCGTCGCCGACTACTACGCCGACGCGATCGCCCGCTACCTCCGCTCCGAGGTCCAGATCCCCGCCTGGGTCATCGGCGAGGTGATCGAGGGCGCGCGGGAAGTCGTCTGGTCCTGAGACGGTGAGGTATCAATGGTGGGTATCGCGCGGCCGCGGGCCGCACCCCCGTGTCGGTTGGTGAACAATACCGGAAGCATAAGACACGAAAGGACTTGGGGTCGCCAGGACGCCGAAACCTCGGGCGCCGTGACTCGGCGAGGACACGTGTGACACTTCCGTGTCACAACTCGAGTCATCATCCTTGAGAGGGTTTGGATCCGTCG
>JBKOZB010000030.1:0-13310 GCA_046744225.1 Planctomycetota bacterium
CTCCCGGAACCGGGGGCCCAGTTTTGGGGGGAATAGGCCTGTTTTTCGCCCGTGGCTCGTATCGGATTGCTGGTACCCTGCTCCGCCGTTCACGAACGAATCGAATCGCGCCTCATCGCATTGTCATCACTCGGTATCCGCAGAATGGCGAGGGCATCGCGGAGATAATAAGGAAAGGGGGAAGACGGAAATGGGTCCATCGACGCGGCCGGGTTCGCTCGCGCTGTTGGCATGGGTCGAGCATGTTAGAATAAAATTTAGCTTCGCAGGATATTCCAGCAAGTGGAGGGCGGCGGGGCACTAATGGTGGACTGGCGCGGCACGGTGGACGGCTACATCGACTCGATCGCGGCGACGCTGCGCTCGGTGCGTCGGCATCTCCACGCCTACCCCGAGCCGAGCCGTGAGGAGTTTCAGACGGCCCGCTACCTGGCCGACTGGCTCGACGAGGCGGGCATCCTGCACTGGCTCATCCCCTCAGGTCGGGGCGTGATCGCCGACCCGCTCCCCGACGCGGAGCCGGCCCGGGTCGCGATCCGGGGCGACATCGACGCGCTCCGGCTGCACGACCTCAAACAGGTCGCCTATCGCTCAACCCGCGACGGCGTGATGCACGCCTGCGGGCACGATGCCCACGCGACGATGGCGCTGGGGGCGTCGCTGGCGCTCTGGAACTGCCGGGCCTGGCTTCCCTGGCCGACCCCCTGGCGGACGATCTTCCAGCCGGCGGAGGAGACCGGCGAAGGGGCCGCCGAGATGATTGCGGCCGGGGCGGTCGAGGGGGTCCGCGCGGTCGTTGCCCTGCACGTCGATCCCGAGCTGACCGTCGGTCGGATTGGCCAGCGTCAGGGGGTCTTGACCGCCTACTGCGAGGAGATGCACGTGACCATCCACGGTCGGGGAGGGCACGCCGCCCGGCCCCATCAGGCCGTGGACCCGATCGTCGTGGCCGTCCAGTTCGTCAACAGCGTCTACCAGTTCGTCCCGCGCGCGGTCGATTCGCGCGAGCCGGTCGTCGTGACGTTTGGCAGCATCCAGGGCGGCACGAGTGCCAACGTCATCCCCGAGCAGGTCTGCCTGCTCGGGACGATCCGGACGCTCGGCCGGGCCTCTGCGGCGCGGGTCAAGGAGCGCATCCGGCACATCGGCCATGGCCTGTCCGAGGCGAGCCGGGCGCGGATCGAGATCACGTTCCACCAGACCACCGACGCGGTCGTCAATGACCCGGCGGTCACGGAGGTCTGCATCCGGGCGGCGGCCGACGTGGTCGGCATGGACCACGTCGATGCGATCGCCCTGCCGAGCATGGGGGGCGAGGACTTCGCCGGCTACCTGGCCCACGCGCCCGGCTGCCTGCTCCGGCTCGGCGTGGCCCCCCTCGACGGCCCACGCCACTTCCTCCACTCGCCCAGTTTCGACATCGACGAGCAGGCGCTGGCCATCGGTGCGAAGGTCCTGGCGCGGAGCGTCGTCCTGCTGTCGGAACCCGGGGGTAGACTGCATGAGTCCCTATAAGTTCGTCAGCAACGACCGGCCCAGCCTCGGTGTCGAGGTCGAGCTTCAGCTCGTCGATGCCCGCACGATGGCCCTGCGGAGTGGGATCGCCGACGTCCTCGCGGCCCTGCCCAAGGAGCTGTCCGGCGCGGTCAAGCCCGAGCTGATGCAGTGCTACCTGGAGATCAACACGGGCATCTGCCGTGACGTGGGCGAGGTCGGGCGCGACCTGATCCCGAAAATCCGGGCCGTGCAGGAGGCCGCCGCCCGGTCCGGGATGCGCCTCTTCTGGGGGGCGACGCACCCGTTCTCCCGCTGGCACGACCAGGAGGTCACGCCCAACGAGCGCTACCAGGGGCTGATCGACCTGCTGCAGGACACGGCCCGGCGGCTCGTCACCTTCGGTCTGCATGTCCATGTCGGGCTCGACTCAGGCGACAAGGCGATCATGATCTGCGACCGGATTATGGGGCACTTGCCCACCCTGCTGGCGCTCTCGTGCAACAGCCCCTTCTGGGACAGCCGGAACACGGGCCTGCTCTCGCACCGCGTCAAGGTGATGGAGGGCCTGCCAACGGCGGGCTTGCCCCCCTTGATGCGGAACTGGAGCGAGTACATGTGGCTGCTCAACCACATGGTCGAGACCGGGTTCATCAAGACGATCCGCGAGATCTGGTGGGACGTCCGCCCGCACCACAACTTCGGGACTGTCGAGGTTCGGATCTGCGACATGCCCCCGGACCTGCCGTCGGTCCTCGCCCTGACGGCCCTGATCCAGTGCCTCGTGGTCGACCTCTCGGAAGAGATCGACCGGGGCACGTACCAGTTCGGCTGCCATCCGATGATGGTCCGGCAGAACAAGTGGCGCGCCTGTCGGTTCGGCATGGACGCCCAGCTCGTCGATCCGACCAGCCGACAGGCCATCCCGGCCCGCGAGGTCGTCCGAGGGCTGGTCGAGCACCTCGCCCTGACCGCCGAGACGCTCGGTTGCGCCGGCGATCTCCGATCGGTCCTCGACATGATCGAGCGCCCCACCGGCGCCGAGCGGCAACTCGCAGTCTACAAGCAGACCGGCGACCTGGCCGAGGTCGTCCGCCGGATGATGGAGTTCAGCACGCTCTGAGGGAGGGGTCGGCCGGCGGCCTTCACGATTTCTTCACGGCTTCGACATCCGCCCGACACCGCGACCGCGACAATAGACAATGATAGACACTTAAGACGAGAGACGCGAACGGGTCCAGCCTTTTACTTAATGGCGCCCCAGTAATGCCCAAACCGAAGATCCTGGTGATCGAAGACGAGCGAGCCCTGGTCGAAGTACTGACCTACAACCTGGAGCGGGAGGGCTTCGAGATCCTGGTTGCGTACGATGGACAGGACGGCCTCCGGCAGGCGCAATTGAAGCTCCCGGACCTGATCGTGCTCGACCTGATGCTGCCGGTCAAGCCGGGCCTCGAAGTCTGCCGCGAGCTACGGACCGGCGCCAGGACGCGCGATATCCCAATCGTGATGGTCACGGCCAAGGCCGAGGAGTCGGACGAGCTGATCGGCTTTGCCATGGGGGCCGACGACTATGTGACGAAACCCTACAGTATGAAGGTCCTGATCGAGCGGATCAAGAAGGAGCTGCGCAAGCGACAGGCGCAGGACGAACCGGCCTCGGGCGCGGTGATCGAGAGTCAAGGCGTGGTCATCGACCGCCACAGCCACCGGGCATTCTATCGTGATGAGGAGTTACCCTTGACGCCGACCGAGTTCCGCCTGCTCGAGGTGCTCCTCCGCCAGGCGGGCCGGGCGTTCACCCGCTACGAGTTGATGGATGCGGCCATCGGCGAGGACGCCGTGGTCCTCGAGCGCACGATCGACGTCCACATCAAGAGTCTGCGCAAGAAGCTGGGCGATGCGGCCGACCTCATCGAGACCGTCCGCGGCGTGGGTTATCGCTTCCATGAGCCGCGTCTGGTGGAGTCTTGACCCCGGTGTGCATCGCCGGGATGCGGTTGCCGGACTTCGGCTTCGGCCCCAGACGTTCGGGGACGAGCTCAGCGCGGATGACGGCGACCTCGCGAGGGGCCTCGATCCCCAGGCGGACCTGGCCTCCCTCCAGGCGGACAACGGTCACGCAGATGTCGTCGCCGATAAAAAGCTTCTCCATCAACTTCCGGGTTAACACCAGCATGGGGCAGTTCCTCTCGGGGCGGGAATCCTGGTCCCCTTCCCCTTTCCGGTCATGGGAGTCCGAGCAAGGGAACGCAGTGATCTCCTAAAGACTCTAGGTTACGTCTTCCCCGCGCGGGCGCTTCGCCGAATTTTTGCGGTCAGCATTTGTCCTTTTCTCGAACCGAACCCGTGAACAGCCAGTGCTTTGGCGCGGTGTCCTGCGGCGACTGGCGGGTCCGGGGGCTTCCTTTGCGCCCGCCGGAGGTCGGTCGCCGCTGGACACCAGCCCAATTTCTGGCAGCATGAATAGGGATCGGGTCTGCGGGGCTGACCGCGCGGCGGCCGCTCGGCGCGAATCGTTTGGATCAGGATGGACTCCCACGAGGGAACGATGTCCCACTCTGCCGTGATCATCCTTGGATCGGGGTCCGCGGGCTTGACCGCCGCGCTCTACGCGGCCCGGGCCAACCTGGCCCCGGTTGTGCTCGAAGGCCAGGAGCCGGGAGGCCAGTTGACCTGGACGACGACCATCGAGAACTTCCCCGGCTTCCCCGACGGCGTCTTCGGCCCCGACCTGATGGACATGATGCGCCGCCAGGCCCAGCGCTTCGGC
This sequence comes from Planctomycetota bacterium, assembly GCA_046744225.1. Taxonomy (GTDB): domain Bacteria; phylum Planctomycetota; class Planctomycetia; order Isosphaerales; family Isosphaeraceae; genus JBKOZB01. Next base: position 4,268 of record JBKOZB010000030.1, read on the forward strand.
GCCGACTGCCGGATGGAGACCGCGATCGCGGTGGACCTGTCGCGCCGGCCGTTCCGGGTCACGGCCTCGGCCGATCCCAAGGACCCGGAGGCCGAGCGGAAGGAGTACGAAGCGACCGCCCTGATCGTCGCGACGGGGGCCTCGGCCCGCACGCTCGGCCTGAAGGATGAGATGCACTACATGGGCTATGGCCTGGGCACCTGCGCTACCTGCGACGGCGCGCTCTACCGCGGCAAGAAGATCGCCGTCATCGGCGGGGGCGACTCGGCCGTCGAGGAGGCGACCTTCCTGACCCGCTACGCCAGCAAGGTCACGCTGATCCACCGCCGCGAGTCCCTGCGCGCCTCGAAGATCATGCAAGATCGGATCTTCGCCAACCCCAAGATCGACTACATCTGGAACGCGACGGTCGCCGCGTACCTCGGCCAGGACGAACCCTACCGCGCCCTGACCGGCGTGCGGCTCGTCTCGACCGTGGACGGCTCGACCCGCGACGTGCCGCTCGAGGGCCTCTTCTTGGCGATCGGCCACTCGCCGAACACGTCGATCTTCGAGGGCCAACTGGCGATGACGCCCGAAGGCTACCTCCTGACCCGGTCGGCCCTGGACTGGAAGGGGATGATCACCGCGCCTGAGGGGTTGCGCGATCGGATGGCCGACTACGGGACGGCCACGACCGTCGAGGGGGTCTTCGCCGCGGGTGATGTGGTGGACAGGCGCTACCGCCAGGCGATCACCGCCGCCGGCTCGGGCTGCGCCGCGGCGATCGACTGCGAGAAGTGGCTCGAAGCGACCGGTGCCACGCATTGATCCACGGCGCGGCCGGCGTGGCGCAGGGCGGCGCGCGTTGGACTTGAAGGACGAGGCGCGGTTTGCGCCGTCCCTCGGGTCGATTGGTCCTGAATTTTCGGATTTTATCGGCTACAATACTTTTACGCCGGTCCTTGGCACCGGGGGCCGTGCCGCATCGATTCATCGAGGATGTACCTTACCATCGGGAATTGAGATCGTATGGAGAGTCGACCGCCGCAAGAATCTCCGCGCCGGCCTGCCGGCGGGCGCAAGCCCAACGGTTCCGGCGGGTTGCCTACCCCCCCCTGGCTCTGGCTCCTCCTGATCGCCGGCTTCGGCCTGATCTTCTGGCAGTTCAAGCCCACTAACGAGGTCAATGTCAGCTATAGCCCCTGGTTCCTCGACCAGGTGGACCATGACAACATCAAGAGCCTTTCGATCCAGGGGATCGAGGTCCGGGGCGATCTGCGCGTCCCGCAGGACTACAAGTCTTCCTCGGCGGTGACGACCCAGAAGGTCCTGCGGTTCTACACGTATTTCCCGTCGGAGAGGTCGATCGACTTGGTCCAGGAGAAGCTGCGCACGATGAAGCGCAAGCCGGGGGTGGAGGAGCCCCGGATCGAGACGAGCCCGCCCCAGGCGGCCAACAGCCTGGTCTGGATCACCCTGCTGTTGCCGACGTTCGTCATCGTCGGGCTGATCTACTTCATGATGCGCCGGGCGCGCGACCAGTTCGACGGCGGCATCCTCGGTAGCTTCGTCAAGAGCCCGGCCAAGCGGCACGACAAATCGAAGCAGCGCACCACGTTCGATGAGGTCGCCGGCCTGGAGAACGCCAAAAGCGAGCTCCAGGAGATCGTCGAGTTCCTCAAGAACCCCGAGAAGTTCCAGCGGCTCGGGGGGCGCATCCCCAAAGGCGTCCTGCTGATCGGGCCGCCCGGCTCGGGCAAGACACTCCTGGCGCGGGCCGTCGCGGGCGAGGCCGGGGTGCCGTTCTACTCGATCTCCGGCTCGGAGTTCATCCAGATGTTCGTCGGCGTCGGCGCCAGCCGCGTCCGCGACATGTTCAAGACGGCCAAGGAGAACAGCCCCTGCATTCTGTTCATCGACGAGATCGACGCCGTCGGCCGGGTCCGCGGCGCGGGGCTCGGCGGCGGGCACGACGAACGCGAGCAGACGCTCAACCAGATCTTGACCGAGATGGACGGCTTCTCGCCCAACGAGAGCGTCATCGTCCTGGCCGCGACCAACCGCCCTGACGTGCTCGACCCGGCGCTGCTGCGCCCCGGCCGGTTCGACCGCCATGTGACCGTCGATCGGCCGACCAAGAAGGGCCGCCTCGAAATCCTCAAGGTCCACACCCGCAACATCCCGCTCGACCCCGACGTGGACCTCGAAGGGATCGCGCGCGGGACCGTCGGCATGAGCGGCGCCGACCTGGCTAACCTCGTCAACGAGGCTGCCCTGCTCGCCACCCGCGAGGATAAGAATCAAGTCGATATGGCCGACTTCGACGCCGCCCGTGACAAGATCATCATGGGGGCCAAGCGCGAGGAGTTCATCACCGAGAAGGACAAGCGCGCGACCGCCTATCACGAGGTCGGCCACGCCCTGGTCGGCTGGCTCACCCCGAACACCGACCCGGTCCACAAGGTCACGATCATCCCGCGGGGACGATCGCTGGGCGTGACCCAGTTCCTCCCCGAGGAAGACCGGCTCGGCTACAGCGAGAGCCAGATCGCGGGGAAGCTCGCCGTCTTGCTCGGCGGCCGCGCGGCCGAGCGCCTCGTATTCGACGACCTGAGCACCGGCGCCGCCGAGGACCTGAAGCAGGCCACCCGGCTGGCCCGGATGATGGTCACGCAATGGGGCATGAGCGAGCGCGTCGGCCCGGTCTTCTTCCGCGCCTCGGAGGAGCACCCGTTCCTCGGCCGCGAGATGAGCGAGACCCGCGACCACTCCGAGCATACCGCGCAGGTCATCGACGAGGAGGTCGCCCGCATCCTCCGCGAGGCCGACGAGCGGGCCTTCCACCTGCTCGAAGAGCACCGCGACGAGCTCGAGCGCCTGACTGAGGCCCTGATCGAGCGCGAGGTCCTGACCGTCGCCGAGATCGAGGAACTGATCGGCAAGCGCCCTGGCGGCCTGCCCGAGGTCAAGGGAGACGAGGTCGCCGCGTCGCTCGACAACCCGGTCTGAGCGGAGCCAGGAGGAGGGAAGCGTCGCCGTGTCCGGAATCTCGCCGACTGGAGTCCCCGTCGTCTGCGCGGGGGTCGTGGTGGCCGACCACCTCTGCACGCCGATCGACCACGTGCCGGCAGCCGGCGAGCTGGTGAGGGCCGACGACCTGGTGCTGAACATCGGCGGCTGCGCATCGAACGCGGCGGTGGACTTGGCCAAGCTCGGCGTCCGCGCCGCAGTCTGCGGCAAGGTCGGCGACGACATCTTCGGCCGGTTCGTGGCCGAGGCGCTCGTCGCGTATGGCGTGGACGCCCGCGCCCTGAGGATCGACCCGTCGCGGGCGACGAGCCAGACCTTGATCGTCAACGTCAAGGGTGAGGACCGCCGCTTCATCCACTCGTTCGGCGCCAACAAGGGGCTCACCGCCGCCGACTTAGAGCCCGTGCTCGACCCGCCCCCGCGCGTCCTGTACGTCGGGGGCTACCTGATCCTCCCCGGCTTCGAGGCCGAGGCCCTGGCCGCGCAGTTCGCCCGGGCGCGGCGGTCGGGCGTCGTGACCGTGCTCGACGTGGCCACGCCCGGCCCCGGCGACTACCTCCGCCACCTCCGCTCCGTCCTGCCCGAGACCGACGTCTTCCTTCCCAATACCGACGAGGCCGCCTTGATCCTGGGCGAGACCGACCCGGTCCGCCAGGCCCGGGCGTTCCACGACCTCGGCGCGCGACGGGTCGTCATCACCTGCGGCGAGGACGGCGCCGTGGCCGTCTCCAAGGCGCTCCGCATTCGACTCGGGTCCTACCCTGTCCCGTTCGTGGACGGCTCCGGTGGCGGCGACGCCTTCGACGCCGGCTACATCGTCGGGCTGCTTGAAGGCCGCTCCGAGCTCGACTGCCTGAAGCTCGCCAGCGCCATCGGTGCCAGTTGCGTCCGCGCCGTCGGCACCACCGCGGGCGTCTTCACCCGCCCCGAGGCCGATGCCTTCCTCGCCCGGAACGAGCTGCGGGTCGAGCCACTCTGAGACGATCGATTCAGATATCGAGGATCAGCTCCGCCAGCCATCCCGACCCCGCGCGCTGGAGGGTCAGGCCGTGATGGGTGACGGCCTTGACCTCGTGATCGAGGATGTGCCGGTCGCGGTCGATCGGCTCGCCGGCAATCTCGGCCTGGAGGCTCCGGCCTTCGTCGGCGACGCGGACGTCGAACCGCGAGAAAAGGCGGTGCTTCGTCTCGCACCGAAAGATCAGCTCGTTGAGCCAGGCCGCGAGCAGCTCCTCGGTCGAGTCGGCGTCGAGCGAGACCGATTCGTGCTCCTCGGCGCGGACCTCGGCACGGTTGACTACGATGTAGTCGAAGACCCCCTCGGCCGCCGTGCGGAACAGGTCGTTCAGGTCGGCCCCGCGCACGCGCAGGCCGACGTCGGCCGTGTGGTCGAACGTCTCGACGGTTCCCAAGAGCGCACCTCCCTCCTCGTCCCGCTCTCGACCTTCCCATCCAAGACCCTGGCGCGTACAACAGGGTTCGCCGGGTGTCGAAGGTCCCGTCGGATGGGTGCAACGCACCAATCTTGGCTGAAAAAACGGAGGAAACAACATGGTCGAAGCCGGTCAACTCGCCCCTGACTTCACCCTGCTCGACCAGCGCGGCGAGCCGGTCACACTCTCGCAGCTCCGGGGCACGCCGGTCGTGCTCTATTTCTACCCGAAAGACGACACTCCCGGCTGTACCAAGGAAGCCTGCGCCTTCAGCGACGCCCGAACCGAGTACGAGAAGGCCGGTGCCAAGGTGATCGGGGTCAGCCCCGACAGCGTCACGTCGCACCAGAAGTTCGCTGACAAGTACGGGCTGTCGTTCACCCTCGTCGCCGACCCCGAGAAGGAGGTCTGCGAGAGCTACGGCATCTGGAAAGAAAAGAACATGTACGGCAAGAAGGCGATGGGAGTCGAGCGCACGACGTTCATCATCGACCACGATGGGGTCGTCCGGAAGGTCTTCCCGAAGGTCAAGGTGGATGGCCACTCGGACGCCGTGCTGGAGACGATCCGGTCCCTGAAATGATGACAAACCGCAGATGGCAAATGACAAAAAGTCAATCCCCTTTGTCATCTGCCATTCTTCATTTACCATCCTCCCGTCAGCCCGCGTAGCGGGCCTTGGTCACTTCGGCGAGTTTCGGGCCGAGGTCGAGCTCGTCGCAGCGGCCGGCGAGATAGCGTTCGAGCTTGCGGAGGGCCTTGTACTTTTCGTCACTGACGCGGGCGACGGGGAGGCTCATCGCCTCGCCGATCTCAGGGACGGTCCAGCCGTGGGTCCAGAGCTCTACGATCCGGTCCTGGCGCGGGGTGAGGACGGCCTGTCGGGCCGCTTCGAGGATCTCACCGAGCTCCTGGCGGTTTCGATGTCGCTGGTCCAGGTCGGGACCGGGCGTGAATTGGTCGTCGAGCGGCTGAAACCGCCTCGAGCGCTGGACCCGCTTGCGGACCATGTCGATTGCGCGGACCAGCTCGCGGCGTTCGGGGGTATCCTCGGCCAGGACGAGGTTCAGGTCGAGCTGCCCGGCGCGGGCCTTGCCCAGGAGGCGGCAGCAGACCTCCTGCGTGCAATCGTCCCAGAGGCCCGGGTCGAGCCGGGCGTTGCGCCAGCAGACCGTGCAATAGCGCTGGATGTCGCGAACGAGATCCGACTCGGTCGCGTGGGCTGTCAGCGCGGCCAGACCGATGACCAGGGCCATCGCGGTCGGGCCAGCCCGGAGGCTTCGGTGCCCCTTGGTGGGCTGGGATGATTCCTGGGACATGGGCCATCAACTCCCGCCGAGAAAAAGCGCAACCGCCGGTGGTCGCTGCGCGTGTTCTGTTCAAGGACCGGACGACACGGCCAAGCGAAATCGCCCGAAGTTCGGGCGATTTCGCACGGGGAGGGACCAGACCAGGGGTCAACCGCTCGCCCGCCGATGGGCGGAGAAGCGGGGCCGCCGGGGCCGGACGATATACCAGCCCCGCCCCTGCGCCAGGCGGGTCAGCCGGCCGCGGGGATGGACCACGACCGCCCGGCCGACCCGTTCCAGCAGGGCTCGATCACTCCAATTATCCGCATAAGCGGCCGAATCGTCCATCGCGATTCCGTGCGCGGTGGCCCATTGCTCGGCCCAGTACCGCTTCCCCTCGCCGTAACATGGTGGCCCGGAACCGACTCCGACGAGCCGACCGCGTTCAATCACCACCGGCGTCGTCAGCATGTCGGAGCAGCCGAGGTAAAGGCTCAGGGGCTCGATCACGATGCTAGGCGACGACGAGACGAGGACGACCTGCGTCCCGGCTCGCCGCAGCTCGGTCAGGTGCTCGACCACCCCCTCATAAAGCCGGGGACGGACGAACTCGACAAAGTTATCATAGGCGATCCGCTCCAGCTCGACGACAGGAATCCGCGCGATGCTCTTCAAGCCGAAGGTCATGAGCCGGCCGTAATCGAGGCGGCCGAACTTGTGTTGCAACCCGTGGTACATCGCGCGGAGGACGAACGATCGCTTGATCAGCCCCCGACGCCTCAGGATGCGGGCGAACAGATACGTGGTGGTCTGCGCCAGCAGCGTTCCGTCCACATCCACGAAGGCGGCGGCCGGAGGGATCTCGAACGTGGGCCAGGTCGTCATTCGCCCTCCCCTTCGGTCACCCAGCGGCCGATCTGGTCGGCCAAGGTCCGCGCGGCGTCCAGGTCGGATGCCTCGGCGATCACTCGGACGATCGGCTCAGTGTTGCTCGACCGGACATGGACCCAGCGGTCGGGCCAGTCGAGGCGCAGGCCGTCACGGCGGTCGGCCCGCGCCTCGGGGTGTGCCGCCGTGATCCGGTCCCAGAGACCTGCGATCGTCGCGGCCTCGCCCCCCGGCGGGCGCTTCAGCGGATACTGGTCCTTGACCATCGCGTACTTCGGCAGCCGATCGACCAGCCGGGACAGCGGCTCCTCCGTCTGCGCCAGCAAATCGAGCACCAGCGCCATGCCGACGAAGCTGTCGCGGACGAACCCGACGCGGGGGTCGATCACGCCGCCGTTCCCCTCGCCGCCCAGCACCGCCCCCTCGGCCCGCATCCGCTCGACGACGTGGATTTCGCCGACCGGCGTCCGGTGCACCGGGCAGCTGAACCGCGCGGCGAGGTCCTCGGTCACGCGCGAGGTCGAGAGGTTCAGGACGACCGGCCCCTTGGCCTGCATCAGCCGCCGCTGCGCGGCCAGGGCGAGCGTCAGCTCCTCGCCGATATAGCGGCCGCTCTCGTCGATCAGGGCGAGGCGGTCGGCGTCAGGGTCCTGCGCGAAGCCGACGGCCGCCCTGGTCGCGGGGATGATCGCGGCCATGGCATTTAGGTTGGCCTCGGTCGGCTCGGGGGGGTGATTGTAGCGGCCGTCGGGCAGGCCACCGAGGACCATGGGCTCGCACCCGAGCGCCCGCAAGAGCGCCGCCCCCATCCGGCCCCCCGCGCCGTGGCAGGCGTCGAGCACGACGATGAACTTGCGGCGGCGGATCGCCTCGACGTCGACGATCTTGAGGACCTGGTTCAAATGGGCGTCGTCCGGGTCGTCGAGCGTGCGGACCCGTCCGAGTGCGTCCCAAGGGGCCCAACCGAACTCGCGCCGCGCGACGCGGTCGAGGACCGCGCGCCCGTTGGCGGCGTTCAAGACCATCCCTTCGGGCTGGAAAAACTTGAGCCCGTTGTATTTGGGAGGGTTGTGCGAGGCCGAGATCTGGATGCCGCCGGCCGCCCTCTGGTCGCGGACCAGCCGCCCGACGGTCGGCGTGGCCGTCGCGCCGACGAACAGGGCGTCGCGCCCGGTAGCCGTCACGCCGGCCATCACGGCCGGGGCGAACACGGGGGCCGAGACGCGGCCGTCGTGTCCCACAACGATCGGGCCGGGACCGCAGCCCGTCGCGTAGGCCGCCGCGAACTCGACCGCCAGGGCCGGGTCGAGCCCATCACCCACGACTCCCCGCACTCCCGACACGCTCGCGATCCGCGTTCCGCTCACGACCCGCCCCCGACTGGACCGAGATGCCGACGCCTGTCCCGAACCCCCACGTCCACCAAGGTTAGAAAACTCAGGGTTGGCCGGGCAAGTCCCCACCCGCTGCGAGTCGACCGGCCTAGCTGGCTTTTTCGAGTTCGTGGGCGGGACGAGGATGCGGAACGGTTCGGATGAGGTCCAACGTCGGCCGGCTTGACTTGTGCAGGGCGGGAGATAGCACCGCCGCTCGCCTCGTCAGGGGCGCCGAAGAGAATGGTCGCGGCCAAGGGTCCGGGAAGGCTGGACAACCCGGATCGGGCCCACGTACCATCCGGCGCACCCGCGAAGCGGGCGGCGGCTGTAACGGATCGTGCCGAGACTAGCATCAGTCCGACGGGTTTTCGGCACCGGCAAACGACGTAACGTAGGCATCGTTGTTCACGCCGAGGAGCCCTAAGGGGCCGATGATCCGTCAATTGAGTAGTATCAAGGACGGGCTGAGCTGTCCAGACCAAAATGGGTCCTGTCCCGAATTTTTTTCACATGCCGATTCCCCGAGGATCGGTCCGGGTTAGAGCCGTCCGAAGCTCTCGCGCGGGCGGCGGAGGTGGTTGCGCGCGTCGTCAAGCAGGGAAACTCTGAGCGGGAAGTGCGGGGCCGCGACCGGCGCGCGGGCCAAGTGGGTCCGGAGGCGCCGGCGCGCGGCGAACCGGCGCCACTCGCGGAGGGCATCGAGCTTGCCGAGGACGAACGGCCGCGCCCGGCCCCGCGCCAGCCGCCAGAGGCCCTGCGCGACCATAAACGCCAGGTGTGGCACGACCGCTGCGACGAGCCAGCGCGCTGGCAGGTCGGTCCAGAACAGGATCTCGGCGTTCCGCGACATTCGGCGCTGGAGCGCCGGGCGGGCGTGGTCGTAGCTGGCCGAGACCTCGTGCAGAATCCGGCAACGTGGCGTGAAGACGCAGCCGTAGCCCGCCCAGCGGAGCCGGAAGGCGAGATCGACGTCCTCGTAGTACGAGCCGAACGAGGGGTCGAACGCGCCGACGCGGCGCAACGCCTCGGCGCGGTAGAAGGCGCT
>JBKOZB010000173.1:0-4446 GCA_046744225.1 Planctomycetota bacterium
GCCATGAACGCCGTCGATCGCCCTGGACACCGGCACCCGCACGCATTCATCGGGCTCCACGCCCGCGAGCGCGAGAGGCTGGTGCTCGTCAATCGCCGCAGGATGCCCAAGCGAGGCCCGACGCAGCAACCACGAGCCGAATAAGGTGTTCCAGACCGCCAAGCTAGAGGCGGAGCCGCGCCTCAACCCGAGCGCCGAGATGGACCCGGCCATCGGGTCGGTCGCGGCGAAGATGCGCGGGCCGAACCACCCCGGCATGCCGCCTTACGTCGCCTTCATGAAGAGACCGTCCGATTCGAAGGAGGAACCGGCGCAGGGCGATCAGGTCCCGCCCGTCGACGGCTCTCCCGCCAACCTCAGCCCCACGGGGAGCGTGTCGCCGAGCGCCTGACCTTGCTGCTCGGCTTCCAGTTCGTGGTATTCGCGGACGGGGCGGAGGATCGTCTCGTCCGCCCCCAGGGCAGTCAGGCGTTCGAGGACCCGCGCGCGGAGCGGCTCATCGAGGTCGCGCACGCGGTCGCCCGAGACCCGCGCCAGTTGCGCCAGCGCGAACATGGCGTCGGTCGTCTCGCGGCCGGGCGCGTATGGGCGATCGAGCAGGGCGAGCGTCCAGCGCTCGGCCGTCTCACACGGGACCGCCGTGTTGGCCGGCCCGTACAGGAGCACCCGTGCGCCGAGCCGGCCCAGGCACCAGAGGACGTAATTCGGCAGGCTCGGCCGAGCCAATTCCTTGATGAGCACCGCGCCGAACTGCTCCTTGAGGTCGGGCGCGAGCCGCTCCAGGCTCGCCGCGCAGCGCCACATCTCAGCCAATTCGTGGGGCTCGGGGCGAGGCCGGCTTCCCTTCTTGGCCGGGCCGCCCCCTTTCGAGGGGATCAGGAACGGCAAGAGCCGACGGGCGACTTCGTCGTGGTGCGCACGCGCGAGGCCCGCCGCCACCCGCCGCCACATGATCCACCACTCGGCCCAGCATTGCAGGTCCTTGACGTGCTTGACCCCCTGGTGGAAGACCGGCCAGAGCGCCTTGACCCGCAACTCGTCGAGCGGGAAGCCGATCCCCGGCCGCAGGCAGAACCCGGCCAGGTTGAACCAGCGCGACTCGTGGCGGGGGCTCAAATTCCGTCGCTCGGCCGCGTCGCGCAAGGGTTCCCAGAGCGCCCGGAGGGCCGAGGGAGGCCACTGGTCGCGGGGGACGTCGAGGACCTCTTCGAGGCGCTTGACCAGCCGGGCGGGGCCGAGTTCCTCGCCCGGCGCGACCAACGCGAAGGCGGCCTTGATCGCCTCGACCGCGGCGTCGAGCTCGGACTGCTCGATCACGACGCGGTCGGCCTCGCCCCCGGCCACGAGCGGGCGAGGTTGCTGCGATTGGCTTGGCCCGCGAAGCTGGATCTGCAACCGCCAGCGGCGCTCGTCTGCCCGCGACTGGCACCAGAGCTCGATCGTCCCCACCTCCGTGACCCGCGCCGCCAGCCGAACCGGGACACGCTCGGCCTTCGCCTTGCGGCCGACGCGCATCAACGATTGCAAGGGTGGTAGTTCGAGGATCGAGTCGGGGTCGGACGGGACGAGGTCGCCCGGCTGGTCGTCGGGCCGGACCGAGCTGCTCGCCAGGGGGAACGAGACGGGCTGGCCCATCAGCAGGTCAAAGTCGCGGCTGCCGATCGCGATCTCGTCCCCCTCCTGCGCGTCGCGGGGGACGACGCAGAGCCAGGGCCGGTCGGCCTTCTCCGCCTGGAAGCCGATATAGAACGAGCGGGCCGTGCCGCCGCCGATCCGGATGCCCCCCCCGCGCCGGACGACGCCGTAATAGGCCGCGCCATACGCGACGGCGAGGTCGAGCGAGGCGTTGGTCAAGACCCGGGGCGCGTCGGTCGGGCCGGGGTCGTCGGGGAACCAGGAGGTCACGACCTCGACCAGGCGGTCGCGGACGGCCGCGGGGGTGAGCGCGCCGCCGTTGAAGAGGATCGCGTCGGGCCGCGCGGGGCGGTCCTCGGGCATCGCACCCCCCTGCCCGATCGCCGCAGCGCGGTGGCGTTTCAGGAAGGCGCTCAGGTGCTTCGGGATCGCCGGGTCGGCCACGAACGGCAGGCCGAACTCCTGGAGGCCGACCTTCGCGCCGCGGGTAGGGCCCTCGCCCCGCCCGACGCGCGGGAAGAACCCGTCGAGGACAACCTCCATGACCTCGGGGCGGGTCAGCTCCGACTGGATGCTGCCGCCGATGATCTTCGACCCGCGCCCGGCGATCGTCACCGAAAAGCGCTCGATGGGCAGCTCGCCCAGGAGCTTCTCCTTGGCCGTCCGGCAGGCGTACCGCAGGGCGCTCCACTGCTCGGTGTCGAGCCGGACGCCCCCGAGCTTCTTCTCGACGAGATGCGCCAGGGCCAGGTCGATGTTGTCGCCGCCGAGCATCAGGTGGTCGCCCACGGCCACCCGTCGGAAGCCGGGTCCGCTCGGCGTCTCGACGACGGTGATCAGGCTGAAGTCGGTCGTGCCACCGCCGATGTCGCAGACCAGGATCAGCTCGCCAGCGCGGACCTCGCGCTGCCATCCTTCCTGGTGCGAGACGATCCAGCAGTAGAAGGCGGCCTGCGGCTCCTCCAGCAGGGTGATCCCCGCGAACCCCGCCCGCTTGGCGGCCTCGAGGGTCAGCTCGCGCGCGACCTCGTCGAACGAGGCGGGGACGGTCAGGACCACCTCTTGCTGCTCCAGCCGGCGCGACGGGTCCTCCTGGGCGAACTGGAAGTTCCAGGCGTCGCGGATCTGGCGGAGATAATCGGCCGAGGCCTCGACCGGCGAGATCTTGCGCGCGCCGGCCGGGGTACCCCAGGGGAGAATGTCGGCCTCGCGATCGACCCCGGGATGGCAGAGCCAGCTCTTGGCGCTGGCGACCAGGTGTGCCGGCACCTTCGCCCCTTGAATCCGCGCGAACTCGCCCACGATCCGGTCGGCGTCGTGCCGCCAGGGCACGCTCGCCGCCCCAGGGGGGAGCTCGTGCGGACCCGGCAGGTAGAGGAACGACGGGAGCATCGGCCGAGAGGCCGTCTCACCGGGCGCCACCAACTGGGGCACTTCGAAAAGCCGGATGTCGGCCGGCGGCCGTTCCCGCCCGCGCGTTTCCACGTAGGCCACCGCGCAGTTGGTCGTCCCCAGGTCAATGCCGACGATGTACCGCGATCCTGCCATGCCGTGTCGTGCTCACGAGCCGCCGCGAATCCTCGTTTTCTCCATCTTACAAGGGCGCGCCTCCGCGGACAAAATGCCTGAGGTCGTGAGCGATCGCTCTCCTTGAGGATGCGAATGCCGGGATCTCGTCTTGACCCGAGCCGCGCATTTTTCGCAAACCTTTGGGAATCGTTCTCCCTCACCTCAATTCAAAGAACGGCTCCATGTCGAACATCATGCGGTCAAGACGCGGCTGGGTGCTCGGATTGGCCGTGCTCTGGGAGCAGCGACCCTGGCTAACGAGCAGTTCGGCGGCATGCGGGGCAACCCACCCCAGGCTCGACGGGAATTCACACAGAAGGAGGTCAAGGCCGACGCCTTGGTGGAGACGTGCAACGACCTGTCGAAGCAGAACTGGGAGATCTTCCAGATCATCCCGAGCCGCTGGCAGATCAGCCCCCACGGGCATTATGTCAAACGGGAACGTGAGTATCCCGACCGACTATGAAATGATCCGGACCAGCTACAAAGTCCTCGGCCGTCGACCGTAGGCCGCGAAGTACTGACTCCAGCCTAGCGAACGAGACAGTGGCGAGCACAAACACCTGGAAAAATAGGCTTTGGCCGTCGGTCTTGTCTCTCTGGTCGGGCTGTAGTCAATAATATGGATCGTAAAAAGAAATTGCGCCGAGAGGCTCTCCCCGGTGGGACCGACTGAAGTCGGTCCCACCCGAAACCAGCGACCCGCGCCCATAATTTCTGGACTACTGAATCCGGTCTGGCCAATGAGACATGGCCAATGACAACTTGGCCCGAGTTCCCCCGTGTTTTGTCATTTGGCATGTGCCATTCGCCATGCGGGACTCAATAGTACCCAGTCAAGTTTGGATTGTCGGGTAGAGCTTCCGGAGCTTGATGCGCGCATCCCCCGTAGTGAATCGCCAGTCGATCTTGGCCCCGGCTCGGTTCCGTGCCCGCTCCCAGGCGGTCACTCGGACTCAAGTCCCTTGTCCGACCCAATCCGCCGGTCCAAGCACTGGCCCATCAGGATGCTCAGTTCAATCTCGGCCATGTCCAGCCAACTGCCGTGCTTCGGTGTGTAATGGATCTCCAGTCGCTGGTACAACTCTCGCGCCTGCTCAGCGGGGAATGCCTGGTAGAGCGAACCACCAGCGTGGGTGTTGAGGTTGTCCATGACCAAGCGGACTCGGCCGACATCGGGGTACTGGTTCTCCAAGAGGTCGGCGATCACCTCCGCCCAGTCCACTGCCGCCTTGGTGCGGC
>JBKOZB010000207.1:0-6758 GCA_046744225.1 Planctomycetota bacterium
CCTCGGCGCGGGGCGAGCGGTCGAGCAGTTCCTTCGAAGGGATCCACTGCACGGCCGCGAGTGCCATGCCCAGGGCGACCAGCCCGACCGCCTTGCCCAGCGCGGCGCGGCGCGCCCGCCCGCCCCGCTCCGTCGCCGCCCGATAAAGGCCGTACAGGCCCACCAGCCCGGCCGTCAGGATCGTATCTTGCAGATGACCGGCGAAGATCTGGCAGGCCAGGGCCGAGGCTCCGAGCGCCACGCCGCGCCAGGGCCCGCTCGCCCAGGCCCATTCGAGCGCCCAGACGACGAACGGGACGCTCGTCAGGGCGTTGTTCATGCTCGTGTGGATCAGGTGCGCCCAGACGAACCCACTCAGACCGAAGACGGCCGCCCCGGTCAAGGCCCCCGCCGGCCCCACGTGACGGCGGAGCCAGCCGAAGGTCCCCAGGCCCGTCAACCAGACCGAAAGGACCGTGTCGAGGTTGAGCGCCTTCCAGGTCGCCATCCAGGGATAGAGCAGGTACTTGAGCGGGTGGAGGTAGCCGGCCTGGCTCTCGCTGTAAAGCGGCAAGCCGCAATAAAGGCCCGGGCACCAGCGCGAGAACCGACCCGCGCGCAGCTCACTCGCGAAGAAGGCGCGATAGGGATAATTGATTTCGGTGATGTCGAAGTAGAAGAGGGCTTTTCGCAGACCGACCACATCCCAGAAGAACGCGGCGACCGCCACCGACCAGACGAGCACCGCGAGGGCATCGCCGCGCCCCCAGGGCCTCGGCTCGAAGCGCCAGGCGGGTCCGCCGTCCGTCCTCGAAGTCGCCACCGAAATCGTCCTCACTCACGGCCAGGAGATGAAAAACGCCCCATGCGCCCGGCCGATGTCCTTGCCTCCCGCCCGCTTGGCCCGCAGGAGGAACAGGTTGCCCTCGGGCGTCGGCCGGTACAGGAGCGTGGAAGGATGCCCCCCCGGCAGGCCGCGCGACCACTCGGGGAACCGGTCCGGGAAGACCGGGTACGGTATCCCCCGGATGCGTCCGCCGGTCAAGAACGAGAGGCGGTAGACGTCCCAGTATCCGCCGGATAGGTCGCGGACCACGGGGTGGGCTTCGAGCCAGGCCAACGCCGGGTCGGAAACGGCCTTGCGGACCGGAACCCCCCGCGCATCGATCCAGCCAAACCGAGCATACCACCGCGCCGCGTCGATCGTCATGAGCCCGGCCAGGAGCGAGGCGCCGACCGACGCCACCACGAACCCGTTCCGGCCCCGCCGCGCCCGCCGGTCGCACGCCAGGCCGAATCCGACGGCCCAGGGGACCAGGAGATCGACCAGGTAACGGTAATTGTCGGAGTTGAAGATGTTCCGGCTCACCACGAACGCGGCGAGGACGACGCCCATCGAGATGAGCAGGCCCGCAGCGACCGCTCGCGCCGGGACGTCGTGATCCGCCAGGAGGGCCCGGATCAGGGCCGCCGTCGCCGCCAGCCAGAGCGCGAACCCGAGGATCGTCAGTGCGATGGCACCCGGGTGCATGTCGCCTTCGAATCGGGTCGGGCCGGGACCGGCCAGCGCCGCGGGATCGGGGTCGGCCTGGAGCTCGGGGAGGCGGTGGCCCACGATCAGCCGGGGGAGGCAGTCGAGCGCCAGGATGCGGGCGTGGTCGGCGAGCACCTCGGGCACGGCGACGACCTGGAACTGGTCGCGGTAGGCGTTGTGCGGATCGAGCCGGGCCCCGACTTCGCGCGGGGCGGCCCCGATCAGGAAGGCCGGGAGAAAGGCGAGCGCCGAGACGAACCCCCGCCGCGACCGCCCGAACGCCCACCAGCCGGCGACCGCCGCCGGGACGATCCCGGCCAGCGTCACGACGAACATCAAGTCGATGTAGACCCCGAGCCCGCACCAGAGCCCGAGGATTATCGCCCGGCGCGGCCCGCCCTGCGCCAGGCAGGCAGGCAAGAAGGCGAACGCCCCGGCGTGCCAGGCGGCCGCCAGCAGGTGACCTCCCGTGATCCAGCCCGAGAGCCAGATCGACCCCGTCGAGGCGAAGGCGAGGGGGACCAGGCTCCACGCCGCGACCCTCGGCCCGAACGCCCGCCAGGCGAGCACGAAGGTCGCCACGACGAGTCCGAGATACGCCACCGTCCCGCCGCTGACGAGCGTGACCGGGTTCGCCCCCCAGACCATCGCCTGCGGCCAGGAGAGCAAGACGGGGACGATCCCGATGTGGGGCGTCCCCGGGTAATGCCAACGCCAGTGGCCGTGAATTGCTTCAAACAGCGTCAATCCGTCCACCGCCAGGTCGCTGTCGAGGTGCGTCGCGGCGTTGAGGATCAGCGGGACGCGAATCGCGGCCGACCAGGCCAGGGCGAGCGCCAGGAAGACCCAGGGCCAGCGGGGGCGGCTCGGGGATTCGTCCGATCGCGCGGTGGAAGTCATCGACGGCCCCGCCCCTCCCGCCGTTTTCACTCGAAGAACTCGGAGACCGCGCAGCGGAAGCCGGGCAGCTCGGGCAGGTTCTCAAGGATGTCGTTCTCGGTCAGGATCGTCGGTGTTGGGTCTCCCGGACGGTAGATCGCCACGTTCCGGCGCTCGGGGTGGACGACCCAAACCATCAGGACTCCCGCGTTGAGATATTCGTGAACTTTGCCCAAGATCTCCGAAGGTCGGTTGCTGGGTGAATAGACCTCGACTGTCAGGTCGGGAGCGACGTTGGGTAGTTTGGGAACTGAGTCGCTTTTGGGAAGACGAGCGTGGCTATAAAAGGCAACATCGGCTCCTCTCAGAGTATCGGGATCCCGCTCGGTGCGGACCGCGAAGTCGTTGCATAGCGCGTAGCCATAGCCAGATTGCTTGCCGTATCCAACCAGGATGGATGCAATCATCGCGCAAACGCATCCATGCTCGTAATTGCCAGGAGACAACTGGATCATCTCCCCTCGGACCAGCTCGAAGTTGCCATCGCCGAGGTCCATTTCCATAAACTGCTCGGCGGTCACGAGGGCGGTTTGCGTGGTCGCCATCGCCGTTCCTCCAACGAGTCAGAAGCCCCGTCTTCACATTCTCAAACCGCTCCGGCCATCGCTTTGAGCTGGACGATCGAGCGGTTCTGCTCCTTGGCCAGGTACTCGCGGCCCTTCTTGACGTGGATGTGGTCCCAGGGGAGGACTTCCTCTAGCGGGCGATGGCGGTGGCTGTAGAACGGGACGTCGATGCCGAGGTCGTCGAAGGTGGCCCACCAGAGCTTGGGGTCGAAGTGCTCGGTCCAGGCGTCGAGCCTCGCGCCGCTCCGCCAGGCTTCTTCCAGGCCGGGGGCGACGCGGCGGTCGCCTCGGGTCAGGATGCCTTCGAGCATGCTCCGCTCGATGTCGTGGCACTTGACCGTCACCGAGCGGATCTTGACCTTCGAGCGGAGGTAGTGGTGCGCCCACTTGAGGTACTCGCGGGTCTGCATCCCGTTCCACTGGTAGGGGGTGTGTGGCTTGGGAATGAAGTTGGAGACGCTGGCCGTCACCTCGGCGTAGCGGCCGGTGACGTCCTTGCCGATCTTCGCGATCATCTCGGCCATCGCGATGATCCCGTCGAGGTCGGCGGGGCGCTCGCCGGGCAGGCCGCACATGAAGTAGAGCTTGACCTTGCGCCAGCCGCGGCGGAACGCCTCGGCCGCGCCGTCGTAGAGGTCCTGGTTGTTGATCGGCTTGCGGATCTGCTCGCGCATGTCGTCTCGGGCGACCTCGGGGGCGAGCGTCAGGCCCCCGCGCCGGCCTTCGGCCAGGAGCGCGGGGATCTTCTTGAGCATCTCGGTGATCCGCAGGCTCGGCAGCGAGATCTTGACCCCCAAGGGGGTGAAAACCTCGCTCATCCGGGTCACCAGTTCCTCGAAGTCGGGATAATCGCTGGTCGAGAGCGACAGCAGACTGATCTCGTCGTAGCCGGTGTTGAGGTAGCTCTCCATCGCGGTCTTGATGATCGTCTCGACCGTCCGGAACCGCAAGGGGCGCTTGATGACAGTGCTCTGGCAGAACCGGCACTGCCAGGGGCAGCCGCGCATGATCTCGATCGCGATCCGGTCGTGCGCCGTCTCGACGAAGGGGACGATGGGGGCGGTCGGCAGAGGCATGCCGTCGAGGTCGTCGATCACGCAGGCCCGGATCGACTCGGGGACGTCGTCGCGGAGCCGGGCGATCTCGGCGATGGTGCCGTCGGGGTGGTATCTCGGCTCATAGAACCGGGGGACGTACGCCCAGCTCACGCTCCCGGCGATCCGTGCGAGCTTCTCGTCGCGTGCGAGGGCCGAATCGCCCTGCATCGACTTCCACATTTCGCAGACGACCGGCAGGCTCGGCTCGCCGTCACCGATGACGAACAGGTCGATGTAGGGGGCGAGCAATTCCGGGTTCTGGGCCCCCGGGCCGCCGGCGATCACGAGGGTGTCGTCCGGGCCGCGGCCCTCGGAGTGGAGCGGGAGGCCCCCGAGGTCGAGCATCGTCAGGATGTTTGTGTAACAAATCTCGTACTGGAGCGAGAAGCCGAGCACGTCGAAGCGGTTCAGCGGCGTGAACGTCTCGAGGCTGTAGAGCGGCAGGCCGTGCGCGCGAAGCGCCGATTCGAAATCGGGCAGTGGCGTGAAGGCGCGCTCGCAAGCCCAGTCGCGGCCGTTCATCAGGGTGTAGAGGACCTGGAGCCCGTGATGGCTCATCCCCAGCGCGTAGGTGTCGGGGAAGGCGAGACAGAGGGTCCCCTGGACGGTCCGGTGGTCCTTCCGGATGCTGTTCAGCTCGCCGCCGAGGTATTGCGCGGGGGTTTTGACGTTCGGCAAGATCCGCGAAACGACGTAGTTTTTCAGTTCCGTGTTGAGCATCGTTGCGGACTCCGCGGACGAACGAGCGGCCCGGCGTTCGACCAGCCCGGCGTCGGCTCCGATTCCAGGCTCGGGATGAGGCGCACGGCCACTCGGCTTTCTCGATCCGTGCATCTTACCCGACCGCCCCGGGACTGAATAGCGAACCCGCGCGGTTCCGAGCCCCGTCTCGGCGGCTCGACAGGACGGGACCGCTCGGGCGATAATCATTCCCTGGGTCCTGTCGCGTCTTGGATACCCACCGCCTCCCTCGGCCAGTCCCCAGGCAAGGGGCCGTCCCTGGCGATGAGATGAAGGACTCAGGAACGCTGGTCATGGTCCGGATCGTTCTGCTACTCTGGCCGCTGGTGCTCCTGGCCGGCTGCGGCGAGCCGGAGGGGGCGCGCGACGTGCCGATCACCAAGTCCACCCGCGCGGCGACGGACGCCGACGCCCGCGCCGCGACCAAGGCCCCCCGAGCGATCGCCACCCATTGATTGGAATCGAAGGAAGAGATCCGGTCGAAGGAGACCCAGACGGGGCCGCTCGCCCTGCCGCGCAGCCTTCGGACGCAAGGTGGGCCCCATTTGACGGAGAGAACTCGTGAATCTGCGCGATGAACGGCCGCTGGTGGCGTTAACCCTGGGAGACGTGGCGGGTGTGGGGCCGGAAGTGATCGCCCGCGCCTGGGGCGATTCTCCGTTGCGGACCCTGGCCCGGCCGTTCGTGGTCGGGTCGCGAATCATTCTCGACCGGGCGCTCGACCGCGTGGGGGTCCGGGCGACGGTGCAGGAGATCACCTGCCCGGAGGAGGCCACGCCGAGCGCCCGGGTGATCCCCTGCCTGGAGGCGACCGAGCAGGACGTGGCGAGCGTTCCTCCCGGCCGGATCGATCCCCGCGCCGGGCGTGCGGCGTACGACTACCTGGTCACGGCCACCGACCTGGCGCTGGGAGGCCGCGTCGATGCGATCACGACGTTGCCGCTGAACAAGGAGGCCCTACATGCGGCCGGAATCCACCACCCCGGCCACACCGAGATCCTGGCCGAGCACTGCGGCGTGACCGACCACGCGATGATGCTCTATCTCGGCCCGCCGGTGGGTGCCGACGACGTTGGACTCGGCGTCCTTCATGTCACGCTGCACGTCGCGCTGCGCCGGGTCTTCGACCTGCTGACCGAGGGGGCCATCGAGGCGAAGATCGCGTTGGCCGACAATGCGCTGAGGCCGCTGACCGGCGGCCGCGCGCCGCGCGTGGCGGTCGCCGCGCTCAACCCGCACGCGGGCGAGGGGGGCTTGTTCGGCGACGAGGAGATCCGGATCATCGCCCCGGCCGTCGCCCGGGCGCGCCAGACCGGGATCGACGCGAGCGGGCCGATCGCCTGCGACACCCTGTTCGTCCGCGCCCTGGCCGGTGAGTTCGAAGCCGTGGTCGCCATGTACCACGACCAGGGTCACGTCGCGCTCAAGACGCTCGGCTTTGACCGTGCGGTCAACGTGACGCTCGGCCTGCCGATCGTCCGCACGAGCGTCGCACACGGCACGGCCTACGACATCGCCTGGCGGGGGGTCGCCGAGACCTCGAACCTGATCGAGGCCGTCCGGGTCGCCGCCCGGCTTGTGTCGGGACGTCGTCAGCTCGGCATCCCGATGCTCGCGCGCTGACGAATTCGCTTTTCCACCGCGCTCAGACGAGCGTTACGCATTATTATAATTTTACTCGAGCAACCGAGGATGTAGATTCAGTAGATCGGAAACTTTGTTTCGCGAGAGGTGTCAGGGGATGACCGACTCAACTCGTCTCCCCGAGAATGACTTGTGCTCAACCTGTCCTTCACGGAGAGTCCGATGCGCAAGTCCGTCGATCCCCTCACACCGGCCCGAGTCTACCGCTACGCCGTCCAAGCCTTCCAGCCCCATCTCCAGCTCCGCGACACCCGCAAG
>JBKOZB010000119.1:0-4407 GCA_046744225.1 Planctomycetota bacterium
CGTTGGCTGCGTCGGTCACGACGCCGAGGAACTTGGCGAAGGCGACGGCGACGGCCGCGATCGTCCCGGTCTGGACGACGAGGAAGTTGGACCAGCCGAACAGGAAGCCGAGCGCCGGCCCGTACGCCTCGCGGAGGAAGACGTACTGGCCCCCGGCCCTCGGCATCATCGCCGCCAGTTCGGCGCAGCAGAGTGCGCCGGTGATCGTCAAGAGGCCAGCGAGCGCCCATGCGGCCAGGAGCCAGCCGGGCGCGCCGACCAGGCGCGCCGACTGCGCCGAGGTGATGTAGATGCCTGACCCGATCATCGAGCCCATGACGATCATCGTGGCATCGAGCCGACCCAGCTCGCGGACCAGTTTCGGCGATGGATCGGCGGTATCATGCGTCATGGGAGGCTCGCTGGTGCTGTCTCCTTAGGTCCCCTCCTTCACTCGCCTTGCGCGACGAACGCCTGGACGTCGGCGATCGCCTGCCCGATCGTGTCGCGCCGCCACTGGGTCAAGGCGCTGTCGAGCGCCCGGGTGAGCTGGTTGGCCAGGTGGGAGGCGGCGATCTTCGGATTCTCCCCCTCGGCCCGGATCTCAGGAAAGTCGCGGTGATGCACGCTCGTCGTATGCGCCGTGGCGCCGGTCGCCACGATCACTCGGCTCAGGTCGGTTGCCATGAATTGTGCCTCGACAAGGGAATGAGCTTTCAGCAAAGAGACTGGGAAGAGGTTACCGGCCGACCATGAACTCGGATTCCGCCGTCGCCTGCGTGACCACCGCGCGACGGTAGTCGCTGGGGGTGTTGTCCAGGGCACGGTCGAGGCGGTTGGCCAAGTTCATGCCGGCAGCGGCGGTCGATTCCCCTTCGGCGCGCACCTCGGGAAAATCGTGGTGGTGGACGTGGGTGGTCCGGACCGCGCGGCCCTCGCATGCATCGGGCGTCACGACCCTCCTGTTCCGGTCGATTTCCATCGCTGGGGCCTCATCTCGGGGAAACGCGGGAGCGAGAAGCGAGACCGTCCTTCGTTTCCTTTCGATTTGATCAGAGCCGTACCGACCACCGTCCTCGAACTCCGGACCCTAGAATTGGCTGAGAAACCGCATGTCGTTCTGATAGAGCAGGCGGATGTCGTCGATCCCATGCCGCCGCATACAGAGCCGCTCGATCCCGAGGCCGAAGGCGAAGCCGGTTACCTCTTCGGGATTATACCCCACTGCGCGGAACACGTTGGGATCGACCATGCCCGCTCCCCCCATTTCAACCCAACGGTCGCCGCCGTGCCAGAGCATATCGACCTCGACGCTCGGTTCCGTGAATGGGAAAAACGAGGGGCGGAACCGGATCTCCACGTCCTCGCCCAGATAGCTCTGGGCGAAGAGGCGGAGGACCGACTTCAGGTCGGCCATCGTCACGCCCCGGTCCACCATCAGTCCCTCGATCTGGTGGAACATGAACGAGTGGGTCGCATCGACCGTGTCGGGCCGGTAAACCCGGCCAATCGCGATGACGCGCACCGGCGGCAGCTGCCGCTCCATGATGCGGATTTGCACGGTGCTCGTCTGGCTCCGGAGCATCGTGCTTTCGGAGAGATAGAAGTTGTCGAGGGGATCGCGCGCCGGGTGCGAGGGTGGGATGTTCAGCGCCTCGAAGTTGTGCCGGATGTCCTCGACCTCCGGCCCCCGCGCCACGGCGAAGCCGAGCCGGCCGAACAGGTCGATCAGCTCCTCGGACGTCTGGGTCAGGGGATGGCGGTGGCCGAGCCGGGGGCGCAGGCCGGGCAGGGTCACGTCGATCCCGCCCCTCGGCGCGGCGGCGGGGCGCTCGGCCCGCGTTTTCGCCGCGTCCCAGGCCGCCTCGAGCGCCTGCTTGACTGCGTTGAACTGCTGGCCGTAAATGCGCCTGGCGGCCGGCTCGAGTGCCTTGAGCCGCTCCTGCGCGGCCTTGACCCGGCCCTGCTTCTGGCCCAGGAACTCGATCCGGGCCGCCTCGACGGCCTCCGCCGTCTCGGCCTGGCGGAACACGGCGAGGCCGGCGGCCTCCAGCGCGTCGAGGTCGGTCAGCGCGTCTCGTAGCGAGTCAGTTGCTCTCATGAATGGGGGACAACGGCCGGGTGGCCGGGGGCAAGGCGCAGCGGGCCCCGGTCTCAGGGCGGAAACACCGAGGCCCGCTGCGCCTTGCCCCGGCGACCCGAACGGCATCTTGGAGGCCGGACTCTGGTCGAGGTTCGCCGAACCCACGCCCGGCTCAGGCCGTCAGGGCCGGCCGGCGGGCGGCGACGGCCGCGTCGTGCTTGTCCAGTTCGGCGCGGACTCGCGCGACGATCGCGTCGAACGTCTCGGGGTCGTGGATCGCCAGCTCCGAGAGGCTCTTGCGGTCGAGCCTGATCTGGGCCAGCCGTAGGCCGTGGATTAAGCGACTGTAGCGGAGGCCGCGCATCTCGGCCGCGGCGGTCAGGCGGGTGATGAACAGCTTGCGGAACTCGCGCTTCTTGGCGCGGCGGTCGCGGTAGGCGAACATGCCAGCCCGCAGCAGCGTCTCCTTGGCCGTGCGGAGCAGGCGTCGGCGGCCGCCGACGAATCCTTCCACTCTCTGAAACAGACGCTTCTTCGCCCTGTTGCGGGCGGCGCCTTTACGTGCTCGCATCGTTGACTCTCAGCGGTAGGGTGCGATGAACGCACCGTCAGGAACGCGAATCGAGGCGCCCTGCGCACCCGAGCCCCAAAATCCGACCGTTTGTCTTGTTCTCGATTCATCAGCCCTGCGGCTGCTGGATCTCCGGGACCGTCCCCGGCTCGCCCGTCGGCGCGGCCTTCGACTCGGCCAGCGCGGCCAGCCGGGCGGCGGCGATCGCATCGGGCTGCGCCCCCTCGTTCTCGTGGACGGCCCGGCGCAGCCGCTTCGCCTCGGCCGACACCGTCAAGATCGGCTTTTTGCGGAGCCGGCGGACCTGCTTGCCGCTCTTATGGCTCATCAGGTGCGACGACCCGCACCGCTTATGGCTGACCTTGCCGGTGGCCGACACCTTGAACCGTTTCTTGACGCCTTTGTGAGTCTTGAGCTTGGGCATTTCCCACATCCCCGATCAATCCAATGCGTTGCCGCATCACTGAAGGGCGAGAACCGAGCCTTGATTCCCCTGTCCGGGGCTTTTGCTTATGCTCAACGCCCGAAGGCATCACAGAGTCCGACGGCGGTCCTCAGGATCAGCCGAGCAGACTAGTGTAGCAAACAGGCCACGCTCCGCCAACGCCAAATCGGCCGGGCCAGACGAGAAAACCCCCGACCGCGACGGAGGGTCGTCGCGGGGGAGGGCGGGGTCGAATCGGGGGATCGGATCGAATGGGGTGGAAGGGGCCTCGGGACGATCCCGGCCGCTCCGCGTGCTCAGACGCGCGGGGCCACGATCGCCGTCATCCGTTTCCCTTCCATCGAGGGATTTTTCTCGATTTTCGCCACGTCCTCGAGCGCCTGGAGCACCTCGTCCATGACCTTGCGGCCCTCGTCGATGTGCGCCAGCTCGCGACCGCGGAAGAGGACGTTGACAAGGACCTTGTCCTTGTGCTCGAGGAACTCGCGGGCGCGCCTGACCTTGACCTCGATGTCGTGGTCACCGGTCTTGGGCCGGACCCGGATCTCCTTGACCTGGACCTGATGCTGCTTCTGCTTCGAGGCCCGTTTCTTTTGCGAATACTTAAATTTGCCGAAGTCCATGATCTTGCAGACCGGGGGACGCTCGTTGGGAGCGACCTCCACCAGGTCGAGACCCACCTCGCGGGCGGCCTCCATGGCCTTGCCCGTCGGCATGACGCCCAACATGGCACCCTCGGCATTGATGACCCGCACGGGTGAGATGCGGATCTGCTCGTTCACCCTCAGATTCCGGTCGATAGCGTCCTCCCCCGGGACGTGGGTTCTGTAGGCTCGCTGAGGCGGGTGCGAGCGCTCCTCGCGAAAGAGAGACGCCGCCCCCGGACGTATGCGACGCTTGCCCCCACGGCAAGCCATCGCTCGTCGCGAGGCAATCTTAACGATTACTTCGCCTT
The DNA here is from genome assembly GCA_046744225.1 of Planctomycetota bacterium. Taxonomy (GTDB): domain Bacteria; phylum Planctomycetota; class Planctomycetia; order Isosphaerales; family Isosphaeraceae; genus JBKOZB01. The sequence goes on from JBKOZB010000119.1 coordinate 4,034, forward strand.
CTTGGGGCTGTCAAGGTCGGTTTTCGCATTCGACGTGCCGAACCCTTGCGTCGGGACGGCGCGGCAGTTGAAATCGGGAGGCGCGAGCCCTTTCGAACGAAAAAACCGCGAGGCCCGAGCCCCTTGAGCACCGTCCCCCCCATCACCCGGATCGTCCTGTACAAGCTCTGGCTCGGCTACTTCGAGCGCGAGGGGCCAGTCGAGGGCCACCTGCTGGGCGTGGACCACCGCCAGCGCGAGATGCCGAGCGCCGTGGTCGAGGTCGTCCTCGTCTCGCTCCTGGGCGATGACGGCCAGGTCCGCTCTTTCGAGCTGCACGACCTGGCCTCGATCCAGGTCCTCGACGAGGCCGTGCGGCGGGACCTTGATCCCTT
>JBKOZB010000285.1:0-8978 GCA_046744225.1 Planctomycetota bacterium
CGGCCGGGGAAGCTGGCCGCGCGCGTTCAGGCCGGCGAGGTACTGGCCCAGGTCCATCGTGCTCTGCGCGACCAGCTCGGCGTCGAGGTCATCGGTCAGCTTCAGGTATTCCTGGCGGATCATCAAGGCGGCGGTGGGCTCGGAGCAGACGACGGTGTAGCCCTCGCGGACGGCGTTGCCCAGGACGCGGAGGTTGGCCAGGGCCAGGTCGCGCGCGTGATCGACGTCGCCGGCGACCAGCGCGGGCATGCCCGAGCCGCGCTGGGCGGTCGGGACATAGACATTGACCTCGGCCTGGTGGAGCACGGCGACGGCCGCCTCGGCCAGCTCCAGGTCGAAGTAGTTGGCGAAGGCATCGACGAAGTAGACGACGCGTGGTCCCGGGGCCTGCGGCCGAGGTTTGGCCAGGCCGAGCCGCGCCGAGCGGCGAACGAACGGCGTGCGGTGCGCCCGGGGGAGCCGCCGGTGCCGCGACAGCCCGCACAGCCGTTCCAGCAGCCAACGCGCCGGCCGGCTCGACAGCAGGGCGTTGCAGAGGATCGGCAAGCGGCTGGCCACCCGCGACCAGAGCTCGACGCGCGAGAGCATCCATTCGCCCGGCGAGAGGCCGTGGTTCGCGACGTACGCCGCCTTGGCTTCGAGCATCAGGCTCGAGACGTCGACGCCCGACGGGCATTCCTTCGGGCAGAGGTTGCAGTGGATGCAGAGGTCGGCGTTGGCCTTGAACTCGTCGGTCCCCCAGAGCTTCGGGTCGATCGCGCCGGCGGCGATCTGGCGGATCAGGTTCGCCTTGGCGCGGGGGGCGGCGGCCTCGGCGCGGAGGGCGCGGAAGGTCGGGCACATGCGCAGGGTCGGCTCTTGCGTCCGGCAGGCGCCGCAGCCGTTGCACGTCGCGGCCATCTCGACGGGGCCGCGCTCCGGCCAGCGCAGGATGGGAAGGAGGACCGGCGCGGCCGGGTCCGTCGCGATTGGAGGCTCGGCGACGTCCGGGGCGAGCGACGGTGGGAGGCGGCGGAGATCGCGGGTCATCAGGTGCGGGTCGTCGCCGATCACCTTGCCCGGGTTCAGGAGGTCATGAGGGTCGAACGCGTCCTTGATCTCGCGGAAGACCTGGACCAGCTCACTGTACTGGCGGCGGAGGAACTGGGTGCGGACCAGACCGCAGCCGTGCTCGCCCGAGATCGTGCCGCCCAGCTCCAGCGCGGCTTCGTAGACCTGCGTCGCCAGGGGTTCGAGCTTGGCGACGTCGCGCGGGTCGGCCAGGTCGAGGAACGGGCGGGTGTGGATCTGGCCGTGCCCGGCGTGTGCGTCGAGTGTCCAGCTCACGTCGTACTGTTTCAGGATGTTCTGGAGCCGGTGGAGGAAGTCGGGGAGCGCCCCGGGGGGGACCGCGACATCCTCGACGAACGGGACGGGACGCGCCCGGCCCCTCATCCGCATCAAGAGCGGCTCGACCGCCCCCCGCAGCCCGAGCAAACGCTCGGCGTCGGCCCGCCTGGAAACTTCGACCGGGTCGGCCACCAGCCGGTGCGCGCGCGCGATCCGGTCGGTCAGGTCGCGGACCCGCCCGGCGACCTCGTCGGGGTTTTCCCCTTCGAACTCGACGACCAGGACCGACTCGGCCGCCTCGGCGATCCAGTCGCGAAAGGCCGGGACGGCGTCGCGCACCAGGCGGATCGACCGCCAGTCGAAGAGGTCGCAGGCCGAGGGCGAAGTGGTCAAGCAATCCCTCACGGCCGAGGCGGCATCGCCGATCCGGACGAAGGGGAACAAGACGACCCCCTGCGCCGCCGGGATCGGGACGGTCCGCAACGTGGCCTCGGTGACGAGCGCCAGCGTCCCCTCCGAGCCGACCACCAGCCGCGCCAGGTCGATGCCAGCCGGGTCGGCGGCGCGCCCCAGCGCGTAGGCCGCGCGGTTCCTGGGCGATTTGGGGGCGCGGCGCGCGATCAGGTCGCCATTGCGGCGGACGACCGCACCGAGCTTGCGGACGACCCCGCCTTTGAAGTCGGCCGGCTCGTCGTCGAAGCCGGGCCAGGGCTCGCGCCCCAGCTCGGCGACCTCGCCGTGCGCGAAGACGACGCGGAGTCGCTCGACGTGGTCGCCCGTCGTCCCGTAGCGGAGCGAGCGCGGGCCGGCAGCGTCGAGCCCGATCATCCCTCCGATCGTGCAGGCGTCTGAGCCGAACGGGTCGGGGCCGAGCCGGCGACCCAGGGGCGCGAGCTGCGCATTGAGCACGTCGAGCACCACCCCCGGCTGCACGATCACCCGCTCGGGCCCGATCTCGATGACCCGGCGGAAGTGACGGCTGAAGTCGATGACCAGCCCCGGCCCGAGCGACTCGCCCGCCACGCCCGTCCCCGCCCCCCGCGCGTGGATCGGGATGGTGTGCTCGGCCGCGTAGCGGACGACCGTCACCACGTCGGTCTCGGTCCGCGCCGTGACCACGCCCAGCGGGTCGATCTCGTAGAGGCTGGCGTCGTGCGCATAGGGGGCGCGTTCGAGCGGCTCGAACAGCAGTTCGCCCTCGATCATCCCACGCAGGTCGTCGTGAATCCGCGCGCGGCGCTCATCCACGGTCGGGTCGCGCCCTCAAGGTCACGGGATCTTCGCCTCGGTCGAGTTCCTGGCCGGCGGCCCTGGCCCCGTCGATTCGGTTCGCGTCGCCTCGGGTCAGGTCGGAGGAACGGAGTCGGCCGCCGCCTGCCGGGCGCGCAACTGCTCGGCCCGCAAGCGCTCCTGGCGGTAGCGCTCGCCGATCGCCAGGTCGAACGGCGCGAACCGCCCGTCCGGGTTCACGCCCGCTCCCCGATACTGGCCCAGGCAGCGGTAGCAGATGGTGACGTCGGGTACGCGGTAGTACAGGACCATGTCGAGCAGGGCCGATGCCAAGAGCACCAGGTAGGCCGGGATCGGCCGCTCGAAGTACCAGAAGACGGTGCTGATGCCGAACCCGACGAGTACGATCAGCAGGCCCAGCCCTTGCGGGAAGTCTTTCTGGATGTACAGGTCCTCCGTGGCGCACCAGGCGCACGACCGCAACCGACCTTCCTCGAACGACTCGGGGCGCAGGCTGCGCGCCTGCCCGCAGGCGCGGCAGGCTGCCTCCGGCGCCGATTCCACCGACAGGGCGCGGTTGACTGCGCCGCAATTCGGACACGCGAACGTCAACTCCATCGACGGACCTTCGATCCCCCAGCGTGGTTCCGGCACGGGGCGAAACCAACCGAGAACGGTTCGACCCCATTCGATTGTACCGGCTGGCGCCCGGCGCGAAAGGTTCCACCCCGCCCGGCCCGCTAGAAAATGACTCCGACCTCGCGCGAAAGGACCAGAGCGGTCAGCTCGCCGAACAGCACGAGCGTCATCGCGATGTAGAGGATGCCGGTCGCCGACTGCGTCGAGCGGATCTGCACCGTCTTCCACGTCAGGACGGTGGCCAAGGCCGGCCCCGCGACCCCCATCCCCCAGCGCATCGCGAGGAAGAACCAGAGGTTCGGCGCCGAGGGGCGGGCCGCGACGTGCCCGGTGCGCCACATCCACCAGCCCAGGGCCGCCAGGCCGGCGCGGGCCCCGAGCGCCCACGCCATCGCGCGCACGAACCGCTTGAGCGGCTCGATCGACATCGCTGGGGCAGTCAGGTAGTAGTGGCCCAGGAGCATCGCCGTCAAGGTCGAGCCCATCAAGAACGCCGAAGCAAGCCGGCCCGCCCCGTTGACGACCCCAAGCTCCCAGCCCGAGCCGCGCGACGCCACCACCAGGACACCGGCGCTCCCCAGCGCGATCAAGGCCGTTAGCGGCAGGCCGAGCCGGAGCAGTCCCAGTCCCCAGGCCACCGAGGCGACGTAAGCGAGGACAGCCGTCCCCAGCACGAGGCCCAGCATCGGCCCGCCCGCTCCGGTGCGCGACAGGTCGAGCGCGGCCAGCACGAGCAGGCCCAGCATCACCTGGCAGTGCGTGCGGAAGAACGGTAAGGGCACCGCGCGCCAGGACGTCACCAGGAGCAGGGCCGCCAGCCCGCACGCCAGGCGGACCGCGAAATCGGCCAGCATCGGAATCGGCATCAGCGCTGACCGCCGAAGATCAAGGACAGGACCTCCGAGCGGGTCGCCAGCCGCTCCTTGAACGCACCGCGCATGGCGCTAGTGACGAACGTGCTCTCCGACTTGTGTACGCCGCGCACGGTCATGCAGCTGTGCATCGCCTCCATCACGACGGCCACCCCTTTCGCGTCCAGCTCGCGCATCAGGAGGTCGGCGACCTCCTCCGTCAGCCGCTCCTGCATCTGCGGCCGCTTCGCCATCACGTCGATGACGCGCGGGATCTTCGACAGGCCGACCACCTTGCCGTTGGGTAGGTAGGCCACGTGCGCCTTGCCGGTGAACGGCAGCAGGTGGTGCTCGCAGAAGCTCTCGAACTGGATGTCCCGGATCAGGACCATCTCGTCATACTTCTGCGTGAAGAGCTTATCGAGGTGGACCCGCGGGTCTTGATGGAGGCCCCGGAAGACCTCGGCATACATCCGCGCCACGCGGTCGGGGGTCTCGCGCAGGCCCTCGCGGTCGGGGTCCTCTCCCACCGCGATCAGGATCTCGCGGACCGCACGGCGGAGCCGGTCGAGATCGACGCGGGGATCGACCGGGCGGATGGTCTCGCCCTCGTCGAGGTCGTCGGGAGCGAAGCCCTCGCCGTTGCGGGACGCGCTCTCCAGCGAAGAACGATTGAGCATAATGCGATTCTCAATGATGCGACGGCGCGGGAGACGTCGAGGCAACGTGTCCGAAATAGTCCGTGTAAATGGAAACGGCTCTTTACCTTCCGTAAAACCCGGCTATTATTCTAGGGACGCGGTCCGGTGAAATCAAGCCGAAGCGAAGGATGGCAGTCTCCTCTCCTAGTTCATGCTGAACGACGGCGGGAACGGCCGGGGCTCGTCGGCCGAGGCCGGACCTCGGGCGCGGCCGACAACTTCCTGGAGGATCTGCCGCAACCGCTCGACGCGGCGATCGACGTGGGTCTCGGCCAGCAGGAGCTGCTTGATCCCCGAGGGGAGGCTCAGGGCGTGCGCGATGAGGTCCGTGAGCACGCCGATCGGCAGCGCCGTCTTGAGCAGGCCCGCCAGGTCGGGGTCGAGCGGCTCGCTCCCTTCGAGCGCCCGGCGGAACAGCGCGATCAGCTCGGAGCGGTGGGGCTCCTCGGGCAGGTCGGTGTTCTCGTCCTCCAGGATCTCGGCCTCGGCCAGCCGGTAGAGCTTGTTGCTCGGGATCTCGCGGGTCAGGCGGACCCGCTTGCGGCCCAGGAGCAGGAAGTTGAACCGGCCATCGGGCAGCCGTTCGTGCTGGAGGATGCGGCCGAGGCAGGCGATCTCCTCGATCGGCGGATCGCCGACCAGGTGACCCGGGATCGGGGCGCGCCACTGGACGACCGTCACGAGCCTGTCGCCGGACAGCGCGTCCTCGGTCATCTGCTTGTAGCGCGGCTCGAAGATGTGGAGTGGAAGGACTGCGTGAGGGAAGAGGACGACCCGCGGCAAGGGGAAGAGCCGACAGACGTTGGCGAAGTCGCGCAGGTCGAAGTCGTCGTCCATCGATCGTTCGTCCCCGCAAGAACCCGAGCGGTCCCACCCGTAGGGATGTCCCATCCCTCGGCGCATCGCGTCGCAAGACGTGACGTCGCGCCGATCGGGCGGACTTGTATTGTAGTTCGGCGGATCCGACCGGCAAGGCCGCCCCGGATTGACAATCGCCGGCCCGGCGTTACGATCATCGCGTTCGCGCGACCCCTCGCCATCTCAGCCAAGGACGGGTCCCATGCCTTGGACCCCCTCGCCCAGCTCCGATCCGAAGGCCCAGGTGCGCCAGGTGGTGCGCGCCCTGGAGCGGCTCTACCCCGAGGCGACGTGCGCCCTGCGCCACCGCAACCCCTACGAATTGCTGGTCGCGACGATCCTCTCGGCCCAGTGCACCGACGCGCGGGTCAACCAGGTCACGCCCGCCCTCTTCGCCCGCTACCCCGACACCCGCGCCCTGGCCGGGGCCGATCCCGACGCGCTGGAGGCCCTGATCCACTCGACCGGCTTCTTCCGGGCCAAGGCGAGGAACCTGCTGGCCATGGCCCGGCAACTGGTCGAGCGCCACGGCGGCGAGATCCCCCACGACCTCGACGCCCTGACCGCCCTGCCGGGCGTCGGCCGCAAGACGGCCAACGTCGTGCTCGGCAACGCCTTCGCCATCGCCTCGGGCGTCGTCGTCGACACGCACGTCAAGCGCGTGGCCCTGCGACTCGGCCTGACCAAAAGCGCCGACCCGGCGGCGGTCGAGCGCGACCTGATCCGTCTCGTCCCCCGCAAGCACTGGATCGACCTGAGCCACCGCCTCATCCTGCACGGCCGCACGACCTGCGCAGCGCTCCGGCCGAAGTGCCGCGACTGCGCGCTCGCCCCGATCTGCCCCAAGACGGGCGTCCGTACCTTTTGACAGCGACGCAGCCCGAAGACCTCTCCCATTCTCACGACAACAAGGGTATCCTAACATCATTCCGCGGGCGCCAAAATCCCTTGAGAGGGTCAGGGACGATCACCAAAATGCACATTCACGACATCTTCCAGGCTCATCCGACGACCTTCAGCTTCGAGTTCTTCCCGCCCATGACCGACAAGGCATCCGAGGAGCTGTTCGCCAACATCGCGCAGTTGCAGGTCTTGCAGCCGTCGTTCGTCTCGGTGACGTACGGCGCGGGGGGCTCGACCCGCGAGCGGACGCATGACCTGGTCGTCCGCATCCAGCGTGAGACGAACCTGACGGCCGTCTCGCACCTGACCTGCGTCTGCCACACGCGGGAGGAACTCGCGGCGATCCTCGACCGCTACGCCGCCTCGGGCATCGAGAACATCCTGGCGCTCGGCGGCGACCCGCCCCGCAACCTGCCCGACTACGACCGCGCGCGCGACGCCTTTCGCTACGCCGACGGGCTCGTCGCGTTCATCAGGCATTGGAAGAACGCGGCCGACCCGCGCGGCTTCGGGATCGGCGTCGCCGGCTTCCCCGAGGGGCACCCCGGCACGCCGAACCGGCTCAAGGAAATGGAGTACCTCAAGCGCAAGGTCGATGCCGGGGCCGACTACATCTGCACGCAGCTCTTCTTCTGCAACGACGACTTCTACGACTTCCGCGACCGCTGCGAGCTGGCCGGCATCCACGTGCCGATCATCGCCGGGATCATGCCGATCACGTCGAAGTCGGGCATGATCCGGATGGCCGAGCTGGCCCTGGGGGCGCGGTTTCCCGCCCGATTGCTCCGCGCCATCGAGCGCTGCGGCGACGATCCCGAGGCCGTCGCCAAGGTCGGCATCCACTGGGCGACCGAGCAGTGCCGCGACCTGCTCGACAACAACGTTCGCGGCATCCACTTCTACACCCTGAACCGCTCGGACGCGACCCGGCGGATCTACCAGAGCCTGGGTGTCAAGGATTCCTTGGCGCTGCGGTTGCGCTGAGAGGCAGACTGGCCGATGCCAAATGACAGATGGCCGATGCCAAATGACAGATGGCCGATGCCAAAAAGCGATCGGGAAGTTGAAACTCGAAATGATTGATTTGTCATCTGCCATCTTCCATCTGCCATCCCGGATTCGAGGCTCTCAGGTCCAATCATGTGTTCCGACCTGACCGACCGGCTCAAGGCCGAGGCGCGGCGGCTCGGGTTCGACCAGGTCGGCGTCGCCCCGGCGGTTTCTCCGCCCGGCTATCCGCAATTCTTGGAGTGGCTCGAAGCGGGCCATGCGGCAGGCATGGGATACCTGGAGCGCCGGGCCGAGGCGCGGGCGCATCCGGAGCGCCTGCTGGAGGGGGTGCGGTCGGTCGTCGTCGTCAGCTTCGTTTACGGGCGGCCCGACCCGACGCCCCTGGGTGAGACTCAGGGGAGAGTGGCCCGCTATGCGCGGGGGGCCGACTATCACGACGTGCTCTGGCGGCGGCTGGAGGAGTTGCTCGCCTGGCTCAAGGCCGAGCGCCCGGAAGTGCGCGGCCGGGTCGTGGCCGACACCGCGCCCTTGCTCGAGCGCGACTTCGCGCGGCTGGCCGGGCTGGGCTGGATCGGCAAGAACACGATGCTGATCGACCGCCGGCTCGGCAGCTTCACGGTGCTCGGGGCGCTGCTGGTCGATTGCGCGCTGCGGTACGACGAGCCGCACGTCGCCAGCCACTGCGGGACGTGCACGCGCTGCCTCGACGCCTGCCCGACCGGCGCCTTCGTCGGGCCGGGCCAGCTCGACGCCCGGCGCTGCCTCAGCTACTGGACGATCGAGCACAAGGGGCCGATCGCCGACGAGTTCGCCGACCGGCTCGACGACTGGGTCTTCGGCTGCGACGTCTGCCAGGACGTCTGCCCCTGGAACCGCAAGGCGCCGGCGGGGCGCGAGCCCGCGCTGGAGCCGAGGCCCGAGTGGACCAACCCCGACTTGATCGCGTGGTTGGAGCGCGACCCCGAGTCGTTCCGGCGGTCGCTCAAGGGGACGGCGCTGGCGCGGGCGAAGCGCGCGGGCTTGCTCCGCAATGCGGCGCTGATCCTGGGTCGGCGGGGCGTGCGCGCGGCCGTGCCGGCGCTCGCCGCTCGGCTCGACGACGCCGATCCGGTCGTCCGCGCGTCGGCCGCCTGGGCCCTGGGGCAGATCGGGACCGAGGCGGCCCGGCGCGCGCTCCAGGCGCACCGCGACGACCCCGACCCGTCGGTACGTGGGGCCGTCGCGCGGGCGCTGGAGCATCTCGAAGGGCGGGAGGGCGAGACGGGGCCGGCCGGTCGCTGATGCCAGGACCGGCCGAAGAGGAGACCCTGGGCTTCGCATCGACGTTCCGTCACGACTGCGGCTTGAGCTCGAGGCTCGCGACCATCACGGGCGCGGCTACGTGAAGTTCACCGGAGAGATCGGGCCCGAGATGGTCTGGCCGAACGCGTCGGTCGAGGTCACGGTGAACGTGTTC
>JBKOZB010000047.1:0-5211 GCA_046744225.1 Planctomycetota bacterium
GGCACCGAGTGCCAAGTTTCGACGCCGACGGGGTGACGAGTTCGACGGGTTCATGGGCCCTCCTTGGCCACTGCCCCACGGATATATTTTCCAATTCAGTGCGTTGTGCCGGTTCAGAGGAGAGTGGAGAGAACGTGATCAACACCCTAATTCTGAGTCCGCTCATTCGATCGAGGCCACGCGACGCGCCATCCTGGCGGGCGACGCACGGGATCGGGCCGCATGACGTGCTTCAGGTCGAGGCGACCGGACTCGCGCCCCTCGCGAGGTGGGGCGCATGGTGAGTTGGGCCCGGTACCAGGGACCCGTCACCATTATTATCGTTCCAATCGCGCGTCCTCTCCACCCAAACCCGCCAGGCGGTCGCAATATAGAGGACCACGCCCGCCCAGAGGAACATGCCGTAGCCCTGCGCGATCTTGTGGCCCTGGTGCCGGGCGAACAGCCCCCCTAGCTCGCTCGAGGTCGTCGCCATCAGGAGCGCCGAGAGGACCATGGCCGACCCCAGCAGCCACCGGACCCGCCCGCTCACTCGCGCCACGCCGACCCGGTAGGCCAGGTAGGTATAGGGCAAAAGCAGGGTCACGTAATGGTGCTTCCAGCTCCGCTCCGAGACGAACAGCATCGTCAGGACGACCAGCGCGAACTCGCCGAGCAACCTCGGGTCGTCGCGGCGGTCGGTTCGCGTCCGGCAGAACAACGCGAGCAGCCCGACCAACCCCACCGACAGCCCTTTGACCAGCAGGCCGACCACCCGGGGAGGCCACGAGACCAGGTTCAGGTCGAGGTGCACGTCGTACCGCCCGTCCCCCGTCTTCGTGTCGGTCAGCAGCCGTGTCAGGACCCCGACCATCGACTGGTTGACCTCCTGCGGGCTGATGAACCCCTTGCTGAGGAAGGGGCTCAACATCCGGTGCCACCACGTCGCCAGGCACTCGCCGTTGAACGTCGGGCCGATGATCAGGCTGGGGACGACCAGCAGAAACAGGCCCATCCCCACGCACGTCGCCCCGACCGTCCGCCACGACCGCTTGTACAGGAAATACGGGACGAACAGCGCCGGCGTCACCTTGTACGAGATGGCCAAGGCCAGCGAGAGCCCCGCGAGCACGTCGTACCCCTTGCGCCAGGCGTAGAGCGTCGCGACAACCAGGAACAGGATGACCAGATTGTTGTTGCCGTGGTGCAGGTCGCTCAGGATCGGTCGGAAGCTGAAGAGGATGACCATGGCCTGGACATAGGAGGGGAGCGGACGTTTCTCGGACCGGACCATCCGGAAGCACATCCAGATCGATCCGGCCGTCAGCGCCGCCTTCAGGACGAACCAGCAGAGCGCGCCCGGGACCGGCGGCAGCATCATGAACGGCAGGAGGGTCAGGGGCATGATCGGCGGGTTGGGGAACAGCATCTCGTCGTAGATGTTCTCGCCCTGCCAGAACTGGAGCACCTGGTGCCGCCACCGGACGAAGGCGCTGCGTTCCTCGGCCGCCTTGTCGGCGTAGACCAGGGCCGCGCCGAACACCGTGCAAAGCGCGCTGATCCAGACGGCCCGGCGGAAGTGACGGTCGAAATCAAGGACAGCCCCGGGTGGGGTTTCGGGCACGGCTCACTCCCTCCCTGGAGATCGGGCCACGCGGGGAAGAATCATCGCGTCTCGTCGCTCAACGGCTCCGGCCCCGTCCTGGCTCCGACCAGGGGGGAACGCGGAGCTCGAACGTCACGCGGCCGGCGGGCGGGTACAGGCGGATGAAAGGGACCGGGTCGGCTTCACGGAACACGGGTTCCCACCGGATCGGCGGTCGCGCCCGCAGGCATGGGACGGAGTGATACCGCAGGACGACGGTTCCGTCAACCCCGGCGACCGCGTTGCGGACGACGAGCCGCCCCGGCCCGGCCTCGACCTGCGCCGTCCCGGTGATCGCCTCCCCCTCGAACCCGAGCACCCGGCCAATTAGGACCATGCCGTCGTCGTCGAGGATTCGAACGAGATCGGGGTTGTCCCGGCAGAAGGCCCGGGCGCGGGGGTTCCAGCAGACGATCGCCGCTGGCCGGTACAGCCGCGCGTAGCGGACGAAGCGGTCGCGGCCCCAGTCGGCCGCGCCGAACAGCCGACCCTCGCCGAACTGCGTGAAGTTCGTCGTCAAGGTGGCGTGCAAGTAAGGCCCGCCGAGCAGCTCGACCCCGGTCCGCTCGGGCAAGAGCCCGCTGAACCGCCCCCCCTGGAACGGGTCGGGGACGCCGGGGAGGTCGAAGCCCCCTTCCTCGTAGAGCAGCCGCTCGCCAGAATTAACGTACGTCTTGACGCGGTTGACGACCCAGAGCAGCCGGGGCGAAGGCCGGCTCGACAGGAACGGGATCGGCCCCTCGAGCCGGGCGCGGATCGAAACCGTCAGCATCGGCCCGAGCACGTATACGCCCAGCGCGATCAGCCCGAGCGCCGCCACCCGGTCGAGCCGCACAGGCTTCGCCTCGCGGAGCCGGCCGAGCGCCTCGCCTAGCCCGTGACCGGCCGCCAGGCTCAGCGCCGTGTAGAAGGCAAAGGTGTGCCGCCCCGGCTGGAGGAAGTCGAGCGTCCGGAACCCGCCGGCCAGGTAGCCCCAGAAGAACCCGGCCAGCGCGAACCCGAGCACGCCGAAGCCCCGTACCCGGTCGCGCCAAACCATCACGGCCAGGCCGGGGAGGCCCGTCAGGAGGAGGACGCGCTGGATGACCGGCTCGTCAGTCGCGATCTTCGCGAGCCGGAAGAGCACCCCCTCGGGATGGACGAAGGCGAAGTCGCTCGCCCCCTTGGTCGAGGCGAGCCAGATCCCCGGCAGCCACCAGAAGGCGTTGCCCGCCAGCACGAGCAAAGGGATCGCCCAGACGCCCAAGTGCCGCGACCGTGAGAACTTCAGCCCATTTTCGCCGCGCCCGAAGACGGCCGCCAGGTACGCGCACCCCGATGCAGGTGCGACGAACATCACGGCCGTGAGGTGGACGAGGATGACCACGACCATCGCCGCCGTCGCCAGGAGCCACCAGGCCCACCCGCCCCGCTCCAGGTAGAGGACGAACACTGCCGTCGCCGCCAGCCCGAGCGGGATCGCCAGCAGGTACGATAGCATCCCGAACGCCGCGTAGTTGATCGGGAAGTCTGTCCAGATGTAGACCAGGAAGAGCCCGACCGCCCCCAGGACCGCCCCGCCCCGGTCGCGCCCGAGCCACCCCGCCCCCGCGACCAGCCAGGGGATCAGCGCCGCCGTGATGAGGACGTAAACCTTGTACGCCACCTCCGGTTGTGACCCGCCGAACGCCGCGACGACCAGCTCGGGCAGGGTCGAGGAGACCGGGAAGACGATGCTCTTGGCATACCCGGCCATGAAGCTCGGGTCATAGCCGGCCGTCGTCCCGTTCTGCTCCAGGAACGCGTGTGACCCGCGCGCTGTGGTAATGTAGCGGGTGGTCGTGCCGCCAGAGGGGCCAGCCGTTCGTCAGTCCGTACCACCCTTCAAGCCCGACCCAGATCGCCAGGCCATGCAACGCGCACACGACCGCGACCGCCCCCCAGGTCACGAACCCCTTCCCTGTGGACAGCCGTTTCGTCGAGCCGTTCATCGCCGCGTTTGCATCGGCCCACCGGCCGGGAAGGGAAGCGCTCTCAAGATTGATGCGGCCCGCAGGATTCGAACCTGCAACCAAGGGATTCAAGACGCCCCCGCGTTTCCACGAGGCTTGGACTATCTCACCCTCCCCTGCCCTCCCACGAGGGCGAAGGGAGGCCGGGCGCTCGTCGGCGGGGGTTATTGTTGGGACTCACCCCGCTAGTCTCTGAACCGTCCTGGCCACCGGAGCCCGGCCAGGCTTGGCTGCGGATTGCCGTGCCGCTGGCGTTATGCGCCCAGGGTTTAGGTTCCCCGCAATTCACCCGGTTCGCGTCCGGAGGTTACCCCCCGGCGGCACCTGTTTTCTCCAGGGAGAAAAGATGAGTCCCCTGCTCTGCCGTTGAGCTAGGGCCGCGTTCGTCCCTCCGCCCCATCATCGCCATTCGGGACCTTCAGTACAAGAGTCAAAGCCGGACGAGCGGACCGAGAGCATGGCACGCTCATCGGACAGAGAAACCACGGCGCGAAATGGGTTCGTTCGGCGCGGGCGCATGGACTCCGACAAAGAGTTGCGTGCGGAAACACCACACGCGCAGATAAGGAGGACGCTCGAGCGTCCTCCCTGTCCCGAATTTCATGCGTGATCGCTTCCGCTCACAACGTCAGGAGACGGCACCGACCAGCTCGGCCTCGTCGTCGCTCCGCCGCTCGGGGACGAGAGTGACCTTGACGGGGGGGGTGACGGGTTCCTGCCGGATCTTGGGGAGCTTGATGGCATAGGCCATGCCGATGAACGACATCAGCCGGATGGTGATGTAGGTCATGTCGATCTCCCACCACCGCAGGCCGTGCCGGGCCGAGGTCTGGAAGGCGTGGTGGTTGTTGTGCCACCCCTCGCCGTAGGTCAGCAGCGCCACCCACCAGAGGTTCGTCGAGGAGTCGCGGGTATCGTGCGAGCGATAGCCCCAGATGTGGGTGGCCGAGTTCACCAGCCAGGTCGTGTGCAGGACTAGGACCGAGCGGACGAAGCAGCCCCAGACGAGCCAGGGCATGCCGCCGAGCGCGTAGAGGCCGACGCCCATCAGGACCGGAAAGACGAAGTGGTACTTGTCGAGCCAGCGGTGGACTGGGTCGCGGTTCAGGTCGGGGCTCCACTTGTCATAATATTCGGGCGTGTGAATCGAGGTGATGTCGGGGGTCATCCACCAAAACATGTGGGCCCAGCCGAAGCCGCGGTTGGGGCTGTGGACATCGAGTTCGTCGTCGGAGTGGGCGTGGTGCCGGCGGTGATCGGCGACCCAGCCGACCGCCCCTCCTTCCGAGGCGCAGCAACCGAGTGCCGTCAGCACGTACTCGAGCCAGCGCGGGCGGGTGGCGAAGCTCCGGTGGGTCAACAGCCGGTGATAAGTCATGCAGATGCCGAGCCCGCCCGTCAGCCAATGCAGGAAGAGGCAGACGGCCAGGGCCGACCAGGAGAAGTAGCTCGGAACGAACGCCAGGAGAGCGCCGAGGTGAAGGCCCGCGATCCAGAGCACGGGACCCCAGGCAATGCCGCTGGAGGCTCGCGGGGTGATCGTCTTCGTCGTCATACGCAACCTTTTCGGGTCAGTGGTCGCCGGGTGGTTGGGAA
>JBKOZB010000224.1:0-11002 GCA_046744225.1 Planctomycetota bacterium
TCCTCTTCGTCGAGCCGGCGCCGCCGTCGGGGCATCGGCCCGACCTCGATCCTCAAATCGAGGCCATCTGTCTGAAGGCGATGGCCAAGAGAGCTGAGGAACGTTATGCCACGATGGGTGAGTTGGCCGCAGTCCTGAGCGACTACCTGCGCGGCAGACATCTCCCGCCCCGGCCGTCGACCGACGTTGAGTCGCCCGAAGTCTCCGGGCCGGATGACCCGGGAGTCCCGGAGAGCGGTGAGCAGGTCCCGGCCACCCGACCCCTTGAACCCGGAGGCACTCCCGAGGGTGAATACGAGCCGGTCCAGCCAATCGAGCCGTCCGGCTCGGCGGCCGAGCCGACCACCTTGCAGAAATGCTGGCACCAGTGGACGACGATCGTCGAACTTTTTGCGCTTCGCCGGTCGCGTCGCCACGTGGATTGGCAGGCTTACAACAATATGCACAAGGAGTTGATCGAGGCCTGTCGGGCGCGGGCCGCGGTGGTCGATGAGGCGAAGCGGGCCTATTACCGGCACCTGGAGGATCTCGTACTCCCCTGGCTGACTCCCAAGGCGCTGGCGCAAGCGGATCGGGAGATCCTCTTCAGCTTGCTGCTCTGTTGTCGACAAGCTGAGCAGGAGCTTGGTCGACAGCAATCGGAGCTGCAGGGGCCCGACAGTCGGCCCTCGACCGATACCACCTTGATCTCGACGACGCGCAGCGTCGTCTGGGCCGCCGCCGTGTTCCTCGCGTTGACGATCGTGGCCTGGCTGGTCTCGTTGACCTGGAGTCCCTCTTGAGTCCGGGACTCAGTTTGATAGTTTGATCTCTTCCATCTGTCATTTGCTATCTCAACGACCGGTCACGACTGACCGAGCGTCACCGGGACGTCGACCGACCGGCCGCCCCGGAGCACGGTGACGGTCACGACCTGGCCGGGGCTGTGCGCCTCGACCTCGGTCAGCAGCTCGTCCACGTTGTGGACCGGCTTGCCGTCGATCGCGACGATGATGTCGGCTGACTCGGGGTCGAGCCGGCGATACAGGACCGAGCCGTAGCGGACGACCTTCATCCGGATCGGCTGGAGGCCGGCGCGCTCGGCGGGTCCGTCCTCGGCAACGCTCAGGACGAGCAGGCCCTCGCTCGTCTTGAAGACCCGCGTGACCCCCAGGTCGGCCCGGATGACCCGGCCGTATTCGATCAGCGGTTTCAGGATGCGCTGGATTGCGTTGATCGGCACGGCGAAGCTGATCCCGGCCGACTGGCCGACCTGGCTGATGATCGCGGTGTTCATGCCGATGACCTCGCCGCGCGAGTTCAAGAGCGGCCCGCCCGAGTTGCCCGGGTTGATCGCCGCGTCGGTCTGGATGATCCCCTTGATCATCCGGTCGTTCTTGGCCCGCAACGAGCGGTCGAGGCTGCTGATGATCCCGGTGGTGAGCGTCCGCTCCAGCCCGAACGGGTTGCCCAGCGCGAGGATCTTCTGGCCGACCAGGAGCCGCGATGAGTCGCCGAGCGCGACCGGGACGAGGCGGTCGGCCGCGACGCGGATCTGGACGACGGCTACGTCGTTCGAGGCGTCCTCGCCGATGATGCGGGCGTCGTGCGTCGAGCCGTCGAAGAGCGTGACCTGGACCGTGTCGGCCCCCTCGACGACATGGTAATTGGTCAAGATGTGCCCCTGGCGGTCGATGACGAACCCCGAGCCGGTGCCGCTGGAACTCTCGTCACCGAACAGGCCGACGGCCTCGGTGGCAGTCGTGATGTTGACGACACTCTTGTTCACCGCCTGGTAGACGCGGATGTTGATCTGCTCGTCGGCGTCCACGCTCTTGAGCACGTCGGCCGGGATCGCCGGGGGCTCGACCGCCGGCAGGCGGTACTCGGCCTCCGGTCGCGACGGCGCCGGTGTCGGCACCGACGCCGGTATGCGGGGGTTCCGGGGAATCTGCGTCAGGGGCGGCTGGTGCGTCCCCCGCCGAACGCCGAACAGGGCCACCACCAGCACCAGGGTCACCACCGCCGTCGCCACGTGCGCGGCGATCGTTCGCAAGGTCGCCATCGGAAGACGTTCTCCCGTTTGCCTCAAACCGACTCCCCGTTCCTCTGGAAGGGCGCCGGCTCGTCCTCTCTCTGTGGCATTCTATCTTGGTCATCGGCCATCGGCCATCTCCCCTTCGGCCGGAACGAGAGCCCCTGTTCTCCGGGGTAGACGGTCGCATTGCCGCGCGACACAATAACACTTTCGGTCAATCGACCGAGGCGATCAGGTCGTGCGCCGAGACGTGATCCCATGTCTGGGAGTGCCGCGTTCCGTCCTCGTCGTCGCCGGCCGCCCGCTCGAGTTCCGCGCCAGCGAGTCGAAGGTCTCGGCCCGTTGACCCATCCCGCCGGGCCCGCGGCCACCCGGCAAGAATGGACGACCTTGGCCGAGCCTGACGACCAGACAAGGCCTCGCATCGCGGTCGCCATCCCTTGCTTCGACGAGGCCGCGGCGATTGCGACGGTCATCGCGCAGTGGCGGGCGGCGCTGCCGGGGGCGGAGGTCGTGGTCTTCGACAACAACTCGACTGACGGCACCGGCGCGATCGCGCGGGGATTAGGAATCCGGGTGGTCGAGGTTCCCAAGCAGGGCAAGGGGCATGCGGTGCGCGCGATCTTCGCCGCGCTGACCGAGTGCGACGCGGTCGTCCTCGTCGATGGCGACGGGACGTATCCGGCCGACGCAGTCGGGCCGCTGCTCCGGCCGATCCTCGAAGGCCGGGCCGACATGGCGGTCGGGACGCGGCGGCCGGTCGCCAAGGCGGGGGCGATGACCCCCGTGCGTGGGCTGGGCAACGTCCTGATCCGCGCCGCGTTCCGTGTCCTGATCGGCCAGGGGACGGGCGACCTGCTCTCGGGCTACCGCGTTTTCAGCCGGTGGTTCCGCGAGACGGTCGCGCTCCGCTCGGAAGGGTTCGAGATCGAGACCGAGCTGGCGAGCGAGGCGGTCGCCAAGCGGCTGCGCGTCGTCGAGGTCGACGTGCCGTACCACCCCCGGATCGCCGGCACGACGAGCAAGCTCAAGGCGCTGCGCGACGGGCGGCGGATCGTGCTCACGATCGTCGCGCAGAGCCTCCGGCTCCGCCCCTGGAGGCCGATGCTCTTGCTGCTCGTCCTGACGGCGCCGGCGGCGTGGGCGGCCGGCCCCTGGGTGTGGGCGATCGGCGCGGCGCTCGAACTGGCCGCCCTGATCGCCGCCCGAGCCGGCGCGCGGAGGAGTAGTTCACGATAGGGAAAGAGCCGATGGGAAATGGCAGATGACAAATGACAGAGGAAAATTTGATCGTATCTCAGGGCAGTGAAAGGGAGGCAGGACGCCGAAATTTCGGCGCTGCGAACCAGGCGAAATCAAAGGTCTTCAGGCGAAGGTGACGAAAGATCGTCACCCAGACGAAACTCTTGAAAAACAGAGGTTTCAAGCACCGTGAGACACGACCCAATCACGCAGAAGAGCAGGAATGGAGGCCCGTGAACGCACCCGGGGGCTGGGCGCGGGAAAGCCGAGGGGGATGAGGGAGAGCAGAGGGAAGACGCGTGGGTCGAATGCCGGTCGAACGGAGCGGTTCCGGATCGGAAGCTCTCGATTCCTCGTGCCGCGCCCTCAGTCGGTCGGGCGCTGGTCGAGGGAGCCGAGGGCCTGCTTCAGGACGTCCCAGGAGACGGGCTTCTCGAGGTAGCCGTTGACGCCGGCCTCGCCGATCCGGTGCTGGTTGACGAGGGTCACGTCGCCGGTCAGGGCGAAGATCGGCAGGTCGCGATGCCGCGCGTCGGCCCGCAGGGCCAGGGTAGCCTCGACGCCGTCCATGATGGGCATGTTCACGTCCATCAGGACGGCCAGCAGGCGCTCCTGGTTGATGATCGCCAGCGCGTCGCGGCCGTTGCCCGCCTCGAACACGCGGTAGCCCATCCGGCGGAGGACGCGGGCGAGGGTCTGGCGGCTATCGACGTGGTCCTCGGCGACGAGGATCGCCCCCTTGTCCGAGCCCGGCGAGACCTGCGCCTCGGGGCTCTCGGGCTTGGGAAGGCCCGGGGTCAGGACCGAGCTGGGGAGGACCAGCGTGAAGGTGCTCCCCTGTCCGGGGGCGCTCTTCAGGGTGATCTCGCCCTTGAGCAGGCTGGCCAGGCGGCGGCAGATGGCCAGGCCGAGCCCGGTCCCCTCGCCCGGCTCGCGCTGGCAGTTTTCGAGCACGGCGAACTCGTCGAAGATCCGCCCCTGGTCGGTCGGGTCGATGCCGACCCCGGTGTCCTCGACCGAGATCCGGATCTGGTCAGGGGTCTGCTCGCCGAAGATCCGGAGGTGGCCCCGCTCGGTGTAGCGCAGGGCGTTCGAAAGCAAGTTGGCGAGGATCTGCTTGAGCTTCGAGCGGTCGGTCTCGAGGCTCGCTCTGGCCAGCGGGCCGGGTTCGAGCCGGATGTCGAGGCCCTTCAGGCGCGCCTGCGGCTCGATGCTCGCCAGGCACTCGGCCAGGACCAGCTCGAGCGGGAAGCGCGAGACCTCGGCGGGTAACGCGCCGGCGTCGATCCGGCTCAGGTTGAGCAGGTCGCCGAGCAGGTCGAGCACATTGTGGACCGAGTGGCGGATCGTCCGCAAGCACTCCCGGACCTCGGGATCCGAGCTCTCGCCGATGTGGATCTCCAGCAGTTGCGCGGCGAGGACGACGGCGTTGAGCGGCGTGCGGGCGTCGTGCGAGAGCGCCGAGACCAGCCGCGTCTTGTGCCGCGACGACTCCTCGGCCATCTCGCGCTGCTGCTTCAAGGCCGTCTCCAGCTCGATCCGCTCGGTGATGTCGAGGCACGAGCCGAGATAGCCGTGGAACGCCCCCCCGGCGTCGTGGTACGGCGCGCCTCGGTCGCTGATCCAGCGGTACTGGCCGTCCTTGCGGAGGAGGCGGTAGACCAGCTCGAACGGCTCCCGGCGCTCGAAGGCAGCGCGAAACTCGGCCAGGCAGCGGTCGCGGTCGTCGGGGTGGATCCCGTCCGCCCAACCGTCGCCGAAATCCGGCTCGAGCCTCCGGCCTCGAAACTCGAGCCAGGTCTGGTTGACGTAGTCGCAATGGCCATGGACGTCGGTCCGCCAGATCATGACGGGCGACTTCTCGGCGATGATGCGGAACCGGGCCTCCGACGCGGCCAGGTTCGCCTCCAGCGCCTTGCGCCCGGTGATGTCCAGCGCCACCCCCACAGCCCCGACCAGGGTCCCGGCCGAGTCGATCAAAGTCGAGGCGTTCATCGAGACGGTCCGCCGCTCGCCCTGGACGACCCAGACCAGTTCCTCCTGCCGCACGGTCTCGCCCCTCAAGGCGCGGAGGATCGGCAAGTCATCGATCGGGAAGGGGGAGCCGTCGAGCCGGAAGAGCTGGTCCTCGGCGATGAGCTGACGGACGTGGGTCCGGTCGTGCGTCCGCTGCTGGATGAGCCCCTGGAGCCGCTCGGCCTCGTTATTGACGCCGAGGGTCAGCCCGTCGGCATCGACGACCCAGACGGCGGCGGGTAAGTTGCGAAGGATCGTCCGCAGCTTCAACTGCTCCGCCTTCGCGATGATCCAGTCGTCCTCGACGGCGCTCTGCCGCTTCTTGACCTCGGCCAGGGCCGCCTGGGTCGCCGCCCGGCTGTCTTCCTGGAATTGGCGGACCGACTCGGCGGTCGCCTCGTCGAGGACCTCGTCGATCGCCTCGAGCGCCGAGGTGAGTCGGGCGACATCCCAGCCCCGCCGCTGGGCGAAGCCCGTCGTGGCCCGGTTCAGCGCGGTGCGCAGGTGGCCGAACTCGGCGACGACCTCGCCGATGTCGTATCCTTGCCGACAGCGAAGCTGGCCATGCTTCTTCCCCTCCAAGGCGGCGTCGGCCGGCTGCCCCCGGAGCCGCTCGGCCAGCCGGTCGAGCAAGGCGGGGATGTGGTCGAGGAACTCGGCGTGCGACAGCCGCTCCGCCTCGGGGACGTCGCCGACGCGCTCGACCGTGGCGCGCCAGTGGGCCAGGATCGCTTCGGTCTGCTCGTCGAGATGATCCGCCAGCATGGCGGGCTCGCTCATGGCTCGCTGCCTCTCCGCAACGACGGCGTTGCCGGCGCGACTCAAGAGGAGGAGGGTCTGTTCCGAGTTCGCAGTCTGTTCGGTCGAACCGCCCTTTCGGTCCGGCCGAATTGCCACTCTCCGAGGGCTTGGGCCCGAGCAGTTCGAGTATCGACAATCGATTCGGAGCCTGTCAAGCGTTTCGGCCAAAAGCTTAACACGTTTTCAACCGCGCAATGGCCGGGCTGCCTGAAAGTTCCTCCCCGGTTCGCGCGGGAGACAGGTTTCACACCTCGCGCGGCCGGGCAAAGCGCCGTTGAAGCCCGACTCGGAGAGGCGATACAATCAGGCGTCGATCCGGGCGCCACCTCGCCCGCCGTCTCGGCTTTCTCCGACGGATGTCGGGGCCGTGGACGATCTTCCTGCCTCGAACCCACCGCTGGACTGATGGGATACCTGCACATGAAGTTCGCTCGCGCCCGGCGGGCCTGGCCCGCGTTGTTGCCGCTGCTCTGTCTGGGTCTGAGCGCCCCCACGCACGGGGCGCTACCCACGGTCCCCGAGGGGTTCGAGGCCCGCCTCGTCGCGACCGTCCCGGCCGTCCTCTATCCCTGCCAGGTCGCCACCGCGCCCGACGGCGCGCTCTTCGTCGCCGAGGACCCGATGGACCAGATCGGGCCCTACGAGGCCAAGCACGGCCGCATCCTCCAGTTCCGCGACGGCCAGGACCCGGTCCTCTTCGCCGACGGTTTCCGCGCCATCCAGGGCATGGCCTGGTACGAGGGGGCGCTCTACGTCTCGCACATGCCCTTCCTGACCACCGTGCGCGACTCCGACGGCGACGGCAAGGCCGACCAGCGCAAGGACCTGTTCACCGACCTCGGCCCGACGAACAACCAGGGTCTGAACGACCATATCGTCTCGGGCCTCCAGTTCGGCATGGACGGCTACCTGTACATCTCCGTCGGCGACAAGGGCATCCCCAAGGCGACCGGACCCGACGGTCGGACGATCCAGATCCAAGGCGGCGGCACCTGCCGCTGCCGCCCCGATGGCACCGGGCTGGAGGTCTTCTCGACCGGCACCCGCAACCACCTGGAAGCGAATCTCGACGACCGCGACGACCTGTTCACTTACGACAACACCGACGACGGCGAGGGCTGGTGGACCCGAGTCACCCATCACATCGACGGCGGCCATTACGGCTACCCGTACGACTACCACGACCGCCCCGACCGGATGCTCCCCCGGATGGCCGAGTACGGCGGCGGCTCGCCCTGCGGTGCCGTGGTCTACAAGGAAGACGTCTGGCCCGAGAAGTACCGCAACGTCGGCTTCTGGGCCGAGTGGGGCAAAGGCAAGGTCCACGCCTTCCGGTTCGCCCCCGAGGGCTCGACCTTCAAGGTCGCCGAGGCGATCGACTTCGCCGTGCCCGACGGCCTGAACAACTTCCGGCCGATCGACCTGGCCGTCTCGTACGACGGCCGCACCCTCTATGTCGCCGACTGGAATATGGGCGGCTGGGGGAGCAAGACCGAGAAGGTCGGCCGCATCTTCGCGATCACCTACAAGGGCGAGGTCAAGACCCGCCCGCGCGGCGAGGACTCGGACCCGATCGAGGCGCAGATCAAGCAGCTCGACCACCCCTCGTTCAACGAGCGGATGCGGGCGCAGCGGGTCTTGATCCGGAAGGGCCACGCGGCACTGGCCACCGCGACGACCGCCTTGGCCGACCCGAAGACCGACCCGGTGGCCAAGCGGCACCTAGTCTGGACGATCGACGGCATCGCCGGGGCGACGCCCGAGGCAACCGAGCCGCTCCTCGACGCCCTGAGGTCGCCGGTGGCCGATGTCCGGGCACAGGCCGCCCGCGCCCTGGGCGAGCGGGCGGTCCCAATCGCCGTCGAGCCGCTCGTGGCGCTCCTGAAGGACCCTGAGCCGGCGGTCCGGCTCCAGGCGGTCATCGCGCTGGGGCGTCTCGGCCAGGCGGATGCAATCCCGGCCCTGCTCCCCGTGCTGGCCGAGGGCGACACGTATCTCGCCTTCTCCGCACGGCAAGCGATCAGGCGGATCAACGACTGGAAGGCGGCGGCCGCCGGGCTCGCCTCGACTGACGCGAAGGTCCGTGCCGGGGTCCTGGCGGCGCTGGAATTGGTCTACGAGCCCGAGGCCGTCGCGCTGCTTCGATCCGAGGTGTGCGACCACGCTCACCCGGCCGACGAGCGGGCCAAGGCGCTGTTCTATCTCTCGCAGGCACACCGCAAAACGACGCCGTGGGACGGGAAATGGTGGGGGACGCGCCCCGCACGTGGGAAGCCGCCGGCCAAGGAGGTGGACTGGGAGGGGACGCCAATCGTCCTGAAGACGGTCCGCGACAGCCTGACCGATCCGGCCGTCCCGGTCCGGCTCGCGGCCGTCGCCGCCGTGCAAGAGACGAACGATCGCGAGGCGCTCCCGGCGCTCCGGGCCTGGTTCGCGGCCGATCCCGACCTCGACGTCCGGCGGGCGGTCGCCAGGACGCTCGGCGCGCTCGACGACGAGGAGGCGCTCCCCGTCCTGATCGCCACCTTCCGCGACGCGAAGACGCCCGAGCCGCTCCGCGCGGCCGCGCTGGAGAGCGTCGAAGACATCGGGTCCGACCTGGCCGTCAAGGCGCTGGTCGGGGTGCTCGAAGGGGGGACGCTGGCCGTTGAGCGCCAACCCGGCGTGATCGCGGCGCTCGGTCGGTTCAAGGCGAAGCCGGCCGTCGCCCTACTGGTCCGGTCCCTGAAAAGCCCGGCGCCGGCCGTCCGCGCGGCCGCCGCCGCGGCGCTCGGCCAGATCGGCGAGTTGAAGGGCGTGAACCAGCCCTTGCGGGCCCTGCTCGACGACCCGGAGCTGGAGGTCCGCGAAGCGGCGATCCTCGCGCTGGGCGCCCTGGGTGACCGCGAGGCGATCCCCGCGCTCGTGGCCGCCTCGAAGGTCGAGGACACGCGGTTCGAGGCGACCGAGGCGCTCGCCGCGATGCCCGACCTGCTGGCCTTGCCGGTCTACCTCCACGGCCTGGCCGACAAGAGCCCCGAGCTGCGCAAGGCGTCGGCCGAGGCGATCGCCCAGATCCGCGAGCAGGCCGCGCCCGTGCTCGACCAACTGGCGAGCCGGCACGAATTGTCGCCGAGCATCATCCCCGAGCTGAGGAAGGTCTACACGCCGTTGCAGCCCGTGACCGACTGGCGCACCCTCGGCCCGTTCCCGATCGATGGCAAGTCACCCATGTCGCCCGAGGGGCCGATCGACCTGTCGGCCTGCCACGTCGGGCCCGAGGGAAAGCCGCTCGTCTGGAAGCAGGCCAAGTCGATCGATGCTCACGGGCAGATCGACCTCGGGAAGATCTACTCGAACGCCGACGACCTGGCCGCCTTCGGCTTCGCCGAGATCCCGTGCGCGGCTAGCCGCACGGCGCAGATGGCCGTGGGATCGGACGACACGTTGACCGTCTGGCTCAACGGCAAGCAGGTTTATGATTTTCAGGAGCGTCGCGGATTCAAGCCCGATGACAAGCGGTTCGACGTGCCGCTGATGAAGGGGACGAACCGGCTGCTCATCAAGTGCGGGAACCGGGGCGGGACGTGGCAGTTCGCCGTCGGGCTGACCTCGCCGGGCGACCACGCCTTCCTGAAGGCGCCGAAGAGCGGCGGGTTCGACCCCGAGGCATTCCGCTCGTTCGCCATGAAGGGGACGGGCCAGCCCGAGCGAGGCCATGCCCTGTTCCACGACCTGAAGGGCCTGGCTTGCATCAAGTGCCACACCGTCGGAGGACAGGGCGGGAGCGTCGGCCCCGAGCTGTCGACCATCGGCGGCAAGTACCCGCGCGACGAGCTGATCACGTCGGTCCTCTTCCCCTCCGACCGGATCTCCTCGGGGTACGAGCCGGTCGTCGTCGCCACCCGCGACGGCCGCGTCCTGACCGGGATGATCAAGAGCGACACGGCCGACGTGCTCGTGATCGAGGACGCCGACGCCCAGCGGGTCAAGATCGCCAAGGATGACATCGACGAGCAGAGGCGGAGCGACATCTCGCTGATGCCCAACGGCCTGGCCGAGGGGCTCACTCCGCAGGACTTCGCCGACCTGATCGCGTATCTCGAGTCGTTGAAGGAGGTCCCGGCCAAGACGAGCCAGGGTGGCGGGGGCCACTGACAAGGGCGGTACGCGAGTTGCCCATCGAAACGAGTCCGGTTTGGTGGGTGCGCGCGTCCCGCGCACCCGCCGGGCGTTCGGGCCGTGCCCATCCCAGACCCATTTCGGAAGACCATGGCGAAACCCAGCGACGAGTCGTCGGCCTCCGGCCGCCCCCGGCGCGAGCGAAGCACGCGCTATCCCGGCGTCAGCCTGCCCGAGAGCCTGAAGCTGTGCGAGTCGATCAACAGCCTCGGGCTCGACGGCCTGTCCGCCGCCGAAATCGCCTCGGCGCTCGGCTACAAGAACATCAAGACGAACACGTTCTCGGCCCGCCTCAGCGCGGCGCGGCAGTTCGGCCTGCTTAACCTGACCGGCGACGGCTACGCGCTGACCTCCTTGGCCCGCGCGATCCTCCACCCGGTCGAGCCCGCCGAGCTCCCCCGGCTCCATCGCGAGGCGCTCCTGAAGCCGCCGCTCTACGCCGAGCTGGCCGATCGGCTGGCCGGCAAACGTGTCCCCGACGCCACGATCCTGGGCAATATCCTGTACCACAATCACCACATCATCGCCTCGTCCAAGCAGTCGGCTGCCGAGGCGTTCCTGGAGTCGGCACGGTTCGCGGGGGCACTGAGCGAGGACCAGATTTTTCTTCCTGACGGCGCGGTCACGCCCTCGACACCACGCGCCATCGCGCGCGCCGAGCCGGCTGCGACCAGTCCCACCCCGGCCCTCGTGCCGAGCGTGCGGGCCGCCGCCCCGGCGCGGTCGGGCGACGTCCGGATCGACCTGCGGCTCTGGGACGCCGAC
>JBKOZB010000187.1:0-3995 GCA_046744225.1 Planctomycetota bacterium
CCCCAGGCCCGCGTGCCCATGTACTCACCTTCGCCGCTCGAAGTTTTTCATATCCATGATGATTATAAATAAATTATATATAATCATTAATTATGATTAAATAATTTTTTGTCTCAGCAGCCGAGGGCCAGTTCCGAAGGATTTGATAACTCGTGGGTCGCCGATCAGAGGCGACACGCACTCACGACGATCCCGTCCTCATCGCTATAGAGCCAATCGCCGGGGCGAAACGTGAGGCCGCCGAAACTCACCGGCACGTCCGCGAGCCCGGCTCCGGTCTTGCCACTCTTCCAGGGGTTGGAACCGAGCGCCTTCAACCCCAGGTCAAGCCGGGCGAGGGCCGCGGTATCCCGCACCGCGCCCCAGATCACGAGCCCGGCCCATCCGTTCTGCTGGCCCAACCCGGCGA
Organism: Planctomycetota bacterium; assembly: GCA_046744225.1. GTDB lineage: Bacteria > Planctomycetota > Planctomycetia > Isosphaerales > Isosphaeraceae > JBKOZB01. The sequence continues at coordinate 410 of JBKOZB010000187.1, forward strand.
TCCCATCGCCCACAAGGGCGCAGCGCAGCGAGCCGCCACCGTCCACGACCAGCACTGCCCCAGCGCCGGGGGTCGACAGCACTTGCTTGATCAGCGCGTTGTCCTCGAAGGTCTTCACGGTCCGAACAGGACCGTGAAAGCGTAGCCGGCCTCCGTACTGCCGGAACTGCACCTCGCAGCTCCGGAGCGCTGGGCCATGGGTATCGACCAAATCGGCAGTCAGGGGATCCATCTGAACCTCCTTCTTACCGTGCCGGAGTGGCCTCTTTTTTGAGTCGCTTCTTCGGCTGATGCTTCCAGCGGCGGTGCAGCCAGAGGTATTGATCGGGGTCGCGCCGGATGATCGTTTCGAGGGCCGAGGTGTAGCGCTGGGTGAGCAGTCGGACGTCGTCGGCGGTGCCGGTCCATTCGCTCGGCTCGATGATCTCGGCACAGCCGACCTCGTAGCGGAAGCCGGGCCCGATGCGCCGGGCGTAGCCGACGACGACCGGGGCATTGTGCTCGAGGGCCAAGAGCGCGATCGCCTTGTGGGTCGAGGCCGGTCGGCCGAAGAACTCGACGTAGAGGCCATTCTGGCCGGCGTCCTGGTCGGCCAGGAACGAGAGGACGCCGCCGCTCCGCAGGACATCGAGCATCTGGTCGTAGCCTCCACTTTTGGGGATCATCTTCTGGCCCGTCCGCTCGCGGAAGGTACGGAGGAAGCGGTCGAGATAGGGGTTGTCGAGCGTCCGGGCGACCGAGTTGGGAGGAAAGCCGAAGACGCCGAAGAGATACCCGGCCATCTCCCAGTTGCCGAAGTGGCCGGTCAGCATGATGAGTGGCCCCCCTCTCAGGAGCCGATCGACGACCTTCTCGTGCCCGACCAGCGTGATCCGTTCGCGCCAGGTCGTCAGGTGCAGCTTGCGCGGGATGTGGAGGATCTCCATCAGCATCATGCAGAAGTGCTGATACACCCCGCGAACGATCTGGTCACGCTCGGCCTCGGTGTATCGGTCGCTGAACGCCAATTTGAGGTTCTCCAGGCCGACGTTGCGGTGCCGCCGGTCCACGCGGTAGAGGACGGCGGCCAGGAACCGGGCGAAGGCATATGACTGCTCGACGCTCATCGCCTGCGCGATGGCAACGACCAGCCGGACGGCGAGGTAGACCAGGTAATCGACGGCGGGGCGACGGCGGGACTTCATCGCGGTCATTCCTTGACCCAAACTACGGCCGGACCCTCCGGACGGAACTCAGCCCGCGTGGTCCTCGAACGGCAGCGCGACGGCCTGGCCGGTTTTGGCCGACTGGTAGATGGCCCGGATGATCTCGACCGCCTTGCGTCCCTCGCGGCCATTGACGCGCGGCGGGCGGTTCTCGTCGATGGCCTGGAGGAACTCGCTGAGCTGCTCGCGATGCCCGGCATGGCTGATGTCGCGCGGGTCGCCGGCGCCTCCGCTGACCGTCCCCTTGGCCGACACCATGGCGGTGTCGCCCGGCTCCTCAGTGCGGAACTGCCAGAGCAGGATATTGTCCTGCTCGACCCGGACCGAGCCGTTCTCGCCGTGGATCTCGGTCCGCTTCAACAGACCCGGATAGGCGCTGGTGGCCGCCTCGATGACGCCCAGGGCCCCGCTCTGGAACCGGACCATCGCGATGGCCGTGTCCTCGACCTCGATCCGCTCGTGGCAGAGCGTCGCGGTCATCGCCTGGAGCGACGCCACGTCGCCCATCAACCACTGGATCAGGTCGACGTTGTGGATCGACTGGTTCATCAGCGCGCCACCACCGTCGAGGGCCCAGGTGCCGCGCCAGCCGCCCGAGTCGTAATACTCCTGCGACCGCCACCACTTGACATAGGTGTCGCCCAGGGTCAGGCGGCCGAACCGGCCCTCGTCGATCGCCCGCTTCAGCGCCACGTTGGCGGGCGAGAACCGCGAGGGGAAGATAGCGCAGAGCCGCACGCCTACCTCGTCGCAGGCGTTGATGATTGCGTCGCACCGCGGGACGGTGATCTCCAGCGGCTTCTCGACCACGACGTGCTTACCCGCGTTGGCCGCCCGGACGGCCGGCTCCCTGTGGGCGCCGCTGGGGGTGCAGACGCTGACGACGTCGAGCCCGGGGTGGGCGAGCATGGCGTCGAGGTCGCCGTACGCCTGGCAGCCGCCCCCGGCCAGCTCGGCGATCTTGACCGCGCGTGCCGGCACAGTGTCGTAGACCGCCACGACACGCGCCCCGTCGATCTCGGCGATCGCCCGGGTGTGGAACTCGGCGATCACGCCGCAACCAATCATGCCGAAACCGTGCTCGGGCATCGGAATCTCCCGGAAGGGACGGGAAATGCCCACCGACTGACCTAAAACTTGACCCGAACGATCTTGCGCTTGCCGACCCGAACGATCAAGCCCTCGCGGACCTCGATCGCGGCCTTCGGATCGGTGATGGGAGTGCGGTCCGATCCGACCGTGACGCCGCCTCCTTCGATGTCCCGGCGCGCGTCCGACGTGCTCTTCTCCAGGCCAAGGGCGACGAGCAGCCGGGGGACCGGCATCCGCCCTTCGGCGTCGAGCAGGTCGCGCCCGATCGTCACCTCGGGGATCTCGTCGGGGTCCTCCCCCTTCGCCCGCTTCCGGAACTCGGCCGACGCGGCCTCGGCCTCCTCGGCCGAGTAGAGGCCCGTGACGATCGTCCGGGCCAGGACCTCCTTCGCGTCCCTCGGGTTGACGCCGGGGGCGAGCAGGCGGTCGATCTCCTCGACCGGTACGTCGGTCAGGAGCGTGAAGTATTGACGCATCGGCTCGTCGGGGATGCTCATGACCTTGCCGAACAGGTCGTTCGGCGACAGTCCCACGCCAATGTCGTTCCCCAGGCTCTTGCCCATCCGGCGCGTGCCGTCGGTCCCGACCAAAATCGGCATCGTCAACGCAACCTGCGGGCTCTGCCCCCGCGACTGCTGGAGGTCGCGCGCGACCAGTAGGCTGAACAATTGCTCGGTCCCCCCCAGCTCGACATCAGCCTGGATCTCGACCGAGTCCCACCCCTGCATCAGCGGATACAGGCACTCGTGCAGGTAGACCGGCTTCTCGGCCGCGATCCGCTGGGCGAAGTCCTCGCGGGCCGAGATCTGTCCCAGGGTCATGTGCCGGGTCAGGTCGAGCACGTCGAGGAACGACCACTTCGAGAACCAGTCGCCGTTGCGGTAGACCTCGGCCCGGTTCAGGTCGATGGTCCGGCCGACCTGGCGAAGGTAGTCCTGGGCGTTCTCTTCGACCTGCTCGCGGGTCAGCCTGGCGCGGGTCTCGTCGCGTCCCGAGGGGTCGCCCACCAGCGCGGTGTAATTGCCGATGATGATCACGGCCGTATGGCCGAGGTCCTGGAACTGCCGTAGCTTGCGCAAGGGGACGGTGTGGCCGAGGTGGACGTTGATCCCGGTCGGGTCGATGCCGTACTTGACCCGGAGCGGCTTGCCCTCGCGGACCGCGCACTCCAGCTTCTTCCGGAACTCGTCCTCGGGGACGATCGCCTCGACCCCCCGGCGCAAGATATGAAACTGCTCGTCGGCGGAACGCATCCGATCGGGCCTCTCCCTGCCTCTGTCGGTCGGTGA
>JBKOZB010000064.1:0-18793 GCA_046744225.1 Planctomycetota bacterium
GACGGCCGCCCGCTCTGCGGCGGGCTGGGGAGCGCGAGGTCCTCGACCTGGAGCACGACCCGGTCGGAGATCGTGTGCGCCTCGTAGTGCAGCGCGGCGATCTCACGCCCGACCATCCACCGGACGACCTGCGCCGGCTCGGTCTGGTCGCGCCCGGCGCTGGCCACGCGCTGGCCGTCGCGGAGGACCGTCACCCGGTCGGCCAGGCTGAACACCTCGTTCATCTTGTGCGAGATGTAGAGCACCGTCGTGCCGGCCCGCCGCAGGTCGTCGATGACCCGGAAGAGCCGCGCGACCTCGGCATCGGACAGCGCCGAGGTCGGCTCGTCCATGATCAGGATCGCGGCTTCGAAGACCAGCGCCTTGGCGATCTCGACCATCTGCTGGTCGCCGATCCGCAGGTCGCCGACCGGCGCCCGGGGCGCGATCGGCGTGCCGAGCCGGTCGAACAGCCGCCGCGCTTCGGCCTCCATCGCGCGGTTGTCGAGCCAGCCGAGGCCCCAGGTCTTCTCGCGCCCGAGGAAGATGTTGGCGGCGACGGTCAGCTCGGGGACGAGGTTCAGCTCCTGGTAGATGATCCGGATGCCGGCGTCCTCGGCGTCGCGCGGGCCGGAGAAGGCGACCGGCCGGCCGTTCAGGACGATCTCGCCCTCGAAGTCGGTGATCGCGCCGGCCAGGATCTTCATCAAGGTGCTCTTGCCCGCCCCGTTCTCGCCGCAGAGCGCGTGGACCTCGGCGGCGTGCGCCGTGACGGTCACGTCCCGGAGCGCGTGGACGCCGCCGAAGTGCTTGGAGATGTGCCGCATCTGGAGCCGCGGGGGCGGCGCGGAGGGGGTCGAGGGCGCGTCGGGGGTGCTCATTCGGGTGGTCCCGTCAAGGCGATCGATCACCATCGTACGGCCCGCCCGCGAGGCGCGGAAGGGTGCAGTCACGTTCCGACCTGATGGACCGGGCGCGATCCGCTATGATACGGAACGGGCGGTCTCGCCGGTCGCTCCTGCTCGGTCTGGAAGGAGGTTGCCTCATGAGCGCCGTGGCTAAGCCGAAGGTGATGACCACCGAGGAGATGCTCGCCCTGCCCGACGACGGGATGGATCGTGAGTTGATCCAAGGGCAACTGCGGGAACGCCCCATGACCAAGCGCAATATGGAGCATAGTTCGGTGGCAGCCAGGTTGACTCAGATCTTGGCGAACTGGTTGGACCAGAAGCCAGGGTTCGGTGGCCGGGTCGTGAGTGGCGAAGCAGGGTTCCGCTTGCGACGGAACCCTGACACATCCGTCGGAATCGACGTCGCGTACGTCTCGGCCGAGGTTGTGGCGAAGTCGCCCAAGAAAACGGCTTTCTTTGAGGGGCCGCCGGTGCTCGCTGTCGAGATCTTCTCGCCATCGGACAAGCACGAGGAGATCGTCGAGAAGACGCACGAGTACCTGGAGGCGGGCGTGCCGCTGGTCTGGTGGGTCGATCCCGAGTTCCGGACCGTTATGGTTCATCGGCCCGGCACCGAGCCCGAGCTGTTCAACGTCCGCCAGGAACTTTCGGGCGAGCCGCACTTGCCCGGCTTCCGCGTCCCCGTCGCCGACCTGTTCAAGTTCTGAGGCTCGTCTCTCGAAATCCGCCGGCACCCTTCTTGATCCTCTTTATGAGACGTCTTCCGCGTAAGCGTCATCCTCGGGGTAATAGCCGAGCAACTCGGCGGCGGGGCCGAGGTCCCAGCGCGAGCCGCGGTTATTCGACACGCCATTGACGACGACGAAGGTCCGGTCGTCGAGCTCGGCCTCGACGGCGCACTCAAAGAGGCGGACGAGGTCGGCGTTCGAGAGCCACAGCCCCCGCGACCAGTCGTCGGGGAGGGTGTCGGGGCGGTTCGCGCCGGGCTGGACCCAGCCGAGCCGCAGCGCGATGAACGTGATGTCGAAGGCGCGGGCCAGGCTCTTGCCGAACCGCTCGCCCATCAGCTTCGTCGCGCCATAGGGGCCGTCGGGGCGGGGGGGAAGATCGACCGTGATCGGCATGTCGTCCAGGTCGCGGTAGCCCCCCATCGCGTGGTTCGAGCTGGCGAAGACGAGCCGCTCGACCCCCGCCAGGGCCGCCGCGTGGAAGACGTTGGCCAGGGTGTCGAGGTTGGGCTGCTCCAGCTCTTCCCAGGGGGCGGACTCGTGCGGGTTGCCCGCCAGGTGGATCACCGTATCGACCCCGTGGAAGTGGGTGATCCACTCGTCGTCGAGCTCGCTCAGGTCGGCGACGATCAGGTCGGGGTCGGCCGGGTTGGCGACGCGATCGATCAGCACCAGGTCGTAGAACTCGGACCAGGCGGCGCGGAGCTTCTGGCCGATGTTGCCGGCGGCGCCGGTGATCAGGACGGTGCGCAGCCCCTCCTCGAACTCCTCGTCCTCGAACTCTTCCTCCTCTTCCTCGGGGTCGAGGATCTCCAGCATGGGGAACCGCCCCCGATCCAGACCCGGTCCGGTCGCGCGGCCCTCGCGGTCGGGGAGCGACGTGGTGGCAAGGTCCTCGTCGACTCCGGCCTCGTCGTCGTTCTCGGCGTCTTCGGGTCGCATGGTGGCTTCCTCCAGGGGGGGACGGGATCAACTGGACGTCAGTTCGGGGCGCCGGGGACGTAGGCCGAGGCATCCTCGCGCCGGACGCCCAGCACTTTGGCGACCGCTTCCAGGAAGAAGTAGTCGCCCCAGATGACCGACTCATCGACGCCTAGCTTCTTGTGGAAGTGGTAGACACCGTGCCTGAGCACGCCTTCCCAGCCGGGGGTGCTCCAGGCGACGTAGCGGTCGGTGCAGAGGGTGTCGAGGATCGTCAGCGCGGCGTTGCGGTACCGCTCGGCCTGGCTCGGCTCCGTCGTCAGGCCGGCGAGGTTCCAGAGGCCCGAGGCGGCGATCGCGGCGGCCGAGCTGTCGTCGATCCGATCGGGGCCGGGGGGGACGTCGAAGTCCCAGGGGGGGACCAGGCCCGCCGGGCAACGGTCAATGAAGTGGTCGGCGTTCCGCTGGGCGACGGCCAGATCGGCCGGGTCGTTTGTGTAGGTGAAGACGACCGCGTAGCCGTAGAGCGACCAGGCCAGCCCCCGGCTCCAGTCCGAGTCAGGGCGGAGGCCCTGATGGGTCGTCTGGCGGAGGAAGGCGCCGGTCTCCAGGTCGAAGATCCCCTCGTGCGCCGTGCCGCCGTCGGGGCGGACGAGCGTGCGCTCGGTCGTCCGGCAGTGTGCGACGGCCAGCTCGTACAGGGCCTGGTTGCCGGTCTCGCGCGCCGCGTAGAAGATGATCGGCACGTTCATCATGATGTCGATGAACAGGCTCTCGGGGGCGACGAACGACCGCAGGTATTGCCCCTTCGGCTGGAATCGCAGGGCCAGCGTTTGGCCGGCGGTGATCAGCACCTGGTGCAGTTGGGTGTCGCCGGTCTGGCGATACCAGGGGAGATACGTGTTGAGGAAGATGACACCGAGGTCGTGGACGTCGCGGTCGTGCTGCTTGGGCTCCAGCAGGCGCGAGTAGTGCTCGGCGGCCTGGCGCCACCAGGGGTCGCCGGTCCGCTCGGCGATCAGCCACATCATGCCGGCATGGAACCCGGCGCACCAGTCGGTCCAGAGCTCGCCCGCGTGCTTCCAGCGCCCCCCGACGGTGTAGATCGGGAAGTAGTCGGGCGTCCGGGTGACGGTCGCGCGGACCTGCTCAGCGGCGAAGTCGAAGGCCCGCTCCAGCCGGGGCTGGAGCGCGGCCCGGTCAATGACGCGCGGTTCGGCCAAGGGAGAGGTTCCTTGATTCCGGTCCAGTCAAGTCGCGAGGCGGCCGCGCCCCCGGCGCGGCCCGGAACCTGAAGCGTCCCTTTCGAGGTTTTACCACAGGTCGCGCCCGGTTTGGAATTCCCCGGCCGGAAAGGGCTTGTTTCCCCCGCGCCGAGCGGGCATTGTTGATGATGGTCCTCAGGGCGTGTGAGGCACGCCATCGCTTCTGAGAGACCGGGCGCGTTCCGCGCACACCCTTGCCCGACATTCGGCAACGACGCGCCATTTCTCACGTGGCACGGCGGTTGACAGGGGCCGGCCCATAGTTCAGGGCACCAAAATCCGATAATCCGGATTACTCGCCGACCTGCGAGCTGAACGACTCGCCCTTGAGCCGGTGCTGTCGTTCGTAGTGCCGGCGCTCGTGATGGTAGGCCAGACCGAGGAAGGCGGCGGCCAGGCCGACCACGACCGAGGCCAGCATCACCATGAGGATCAGCATCATCGCGGTGTCCAACTGCCGAAACTTCACGAAGACCAGTTGGTCCACGCTGGGCCCACCGAGCCCTTGATAACGCATGCCGAGGCCGAGGGCCGTTAGCCCCAGCCCGATCAGAGCCCCGGCCGTGATGATCGACGCACAGAGCGCTCGCATCGTCCACTCCTTCCTTCGAGATCTGGGAAACCCGGCCGGTCACATCACCTCACGTCCGATCACATGTTGCACGAGCGGAGCAGTCCGCCGAAGACGAGCAGGATGCCCGCCATGATGATGAAGAGGCTGCTGCACCCGCAGCCGGGATAGGCTCCATAAGGCCCCCGCGGCTGATACCAACCTCCGCCTCCGCCTAACATCCCGCCCGGTCCCGGTCCCATACTCATGCGCGGGTCTCCCTGGTTGAGTGCCCGAGGATGCACGGCGCCCGAGTCACGCCCCATTTTGGACGGCGGGAAAAAAGGCGAATCATGTGCCGTCCGGCCAACTTGGTAACATGGGGTCGCCGCCCCGGGGCGGGGTCCGGGCGCGTCACTCTTGATCGAGGGGGACCGCAGCCCGTAAACTCTCGGAGGCGAGTCGGGCTGTATTGGCCGGTCGGGACAGGGAGCGGACGGGCGCTCCACCAGGCGGGAGCAACGCGGATGACAACGGAGACGCTGGGCGCGGTCGAGGTCAACCCGCTGCGCGAGAGCTTGCCCAGGACTCGGGTCCCCGAGCCCTGCGCCGTGGTCCTGTTCGGGGCCACCGGCGACCTGACCCATCGCAAGCTCGTGCCGGCGCTGTATCACCTGGCGCGGGGCGGGAACCTGCCCAACGAGTGCGCCATCGTCGGGTTCGCCCGGCGCGACTGGACCGACGACCAGTTCCGCGCCGAGCTAAAGCAGAGCCTGTCCAAGGGCGGCGATCCCGACTTCGCCGAGTTCTGGCCCGAGTTCGCCAGCCATCTCGCCTTCTCGTCCGGCACCTTCGACGACCCCGAGGCGTTTCGGCGACTCAAGCAGCGGCTCGAGGCGCTCGACCGCACCCACGGCACCCGCGGCAACCGGCTCTACTATCTCGCCGTCGGCCCCGAGTTCTTCGCCACGATCATCGACCAGCTCGGCAAGGCGGGCCTCGTGTATCCGGCCCAGCAGGAGAGCCCCTGGAGCCGCGTCGTCATCGAGAAGCCGTTCGGCCGCGACCTGGACAGCGCCCACGCCCTGAACCGCGACATCTCCACCGTTCTCGGCGAGAACCAGATCTACCGGATCGACCACTACCTCGGCAAGGAGACGGTCCAGAACATCCTCGCCCTGCGGTTCGGCAACACGATCTTCGAGCCGATCTGGGACCGCCGCTACGTCGAGTCGGTCCAGATCACCGTGGCCGAGGAGCTGGGCATGGCCGGCGGCCGCGGCGGCTACTACGACAACTCGGGCGCGCTGCGGGACATGGTCCAGAACCACCTGATGCAGTTGCTCTGCCTCGTGGCGATGGAGCCGCCGGTGGACCTCTCGGCCGACGCCATCCGGAACGAGCGGGTCAAGGTGCTCGACGCCCTGCCACGCTGGTCGTTCGAGGACGTCGATCGCAACGTCGTCCGGGGCCAGTACACCGCCGGCTCGATCGAGGGGAAAGAGGTCCCCGGCTACACGCAGGAAAAAGGGGTCCGGCCCAACTCGACGACCGAGACCTACGTCGCCCTGCGCCTCAGCCTGAACAACTGGCGCTGGGCGGGCGTCCCGTTCTATTTGCGGACCGGCAAGCGGCTGCCGAAACGGGCCAGCGAGATCGCGATCCAGTTCCGCAAGCCACCGACGCGGATGTTCGAGATCGACGCCGAGGATGCCGGGGGGGCGAACCTGCTGGTCCTCCGCATCCAGCCGAACGAGGGGGCGAGCCTGGCGTTCCAGGCGAAGATCCCCGCCTCGCGGCGCCGGCTCCAGGAGGTCCACATGGACTTCCGCTACGGCACCGCCTTCGCCGTCCCGCCGCCCGAGGCATACGAGCGCCTCTTGCTCGACGCGATGCTCGGTGACCCGACCCTCTACACCCGGACCGACGCGGTCGAGTCGGCGTGGCGGTTCTGCACGACGATCCTTGAGGCCTGGCAGCGCGACCACGCACCCCCGCCCTTGCCCTACGTCGCCGGGACCTGGGGTCCCGAGGCGGCCGACGCCCTGCTGCACCGCGAGACACTTTGGCGGAGGCTTTGAGCCATGGCGGAAACGACCGAAGTCACGACCGACGCCTTCCTGAAGGGGCAGGGGATCCCGGTCGAGCTGCACGATATCGAGACCGAGCTGATCCGGCTCTGGGGCCCGGCCGCCGAGCGCGTGGGTGGCCCCCACCTGGAGAAACCGAACGTCACCCGGATCGTCCTGGCGAACCTGGTCGTCCTGGCCCGCCAGGTCGACGCGGAGCGGATCCGCGAGGTGCTCGACATCGTGACCGCGCTTTATCCATCCCGCACCATCTGTTTGCGGCGGACCGACGAGCCGGGCCGCGCGCTCAGCGCCGAGGTCTCGGCGCTCTGTCATCTTCCCGCGCCGGGGTTGCCGCAAGTCTGTAGCGAGCGGATCGTGCTCCGCGCCGGGCCGCAGGCCACCGACCTGCTGCCGGGGGCAATCCGTCCCTTGCTCGAGGCCAACCTGCCGTTCGTCCTCTGGTGGACCGACGATCCCCGCCGGGACGAGGCGCTGTTCCGTGACCTGGGCGACGAGTGCTCGCGACTGATACTCGACCTGCCCGACCCCCAGGCCGATCCCGACGCGGTCCGGCTCGGGCTCGACCTGACGATCTGCCAGTATGCCCGCGACACCGCCTGGTTCGGCCTGACCCGCTGGCGCGAGCTGATCGCGCAGTTCTTCGACCCGCCCTGCCACACCGACACGCTCTCCCGGATCGACTCGGTCCAGATCGCGGCGCGGGCGCCGAGCGCCGAGGCGCCGCCCCGCCTGGCCATCTGGCTGGCAGCCTGGCTCGCCGGTCAGCTTGGTTGGCAGCCGAAGGGCCGTCCCGAGCGCTCGGGCGGCCAGCTCCGGGCGACCTTCCGCGGCCCCGCCGGCCCGATCCCCATCGAGATCCGCACCGAGGCCGTCCCCGCGCTGGTCTTCGCGCAGTTGAGCGACGCGATCCTGACGACCAAGGTGCCCGACGGCGCCGAGACGTTCCGCCTCCACCGCCCCTCGGCCCAGTCGCCCGAGGTCCGCGTCGAGATCGACTCGCCGGCCTACTGCACCTTGCCCCGCGTCGTCCTCGTCCCCCTGATGGACCCTCCGCATCGGGTCGCCGCCGCGCTCGAGTCGTCGCGCCTCGACCCCCCGTTCCGCAAGGCCCTGCCGCACGCACTCTGGCTTCTGTCGGGATAGAGTAGGCAGTCTTGACTCTTTATTGATGACTTCCTCTCTTCACTGCCGACTGCCTACTCTCTCATCAAGGGCACATACCGCCGCAAATGGGGAACGAGGGCATCGGCGAGGGCGGCGGATTCGGGGAAGAGCTGGTCCGGGTGGGCGGTCAGGGCCAGCGCGAGCGCTTCCTGACCGAGGTTGATGCGGATCAGGCCGAACGGCACGGCGCGGAGGCGGGGCAGACGGCCCAGGGCCGTGCCGAGGCGGGCGTCGTCGCCGGGTCCGATCGGCTCGAAGGTCAGGACCACGGTGGTCAGGCCGATGACGGAGGCTCGGGGGGGAATCCAGGGGGGAAAGCGGCTGTTGACGGCCATCGCCAGGCGGGTGAGGAAGTGGCGGTAGCCGGGCGTCGTGAGGCCGACGATGTCGAGCGGCTGGCGGACCACCGCGACGATGCTCAGCGCCCGGCCGAACCAGGGGACCCAGCCCAACTTGACCGGCCTGCGATAATAGCGGAGGATGTCGAGCGGAGGATCGCGGTAGTCCTCCCCCTCCTCTGGGAGCGCGCCGGCCGCTCGCAGGACCGGGTCGATGATCGCGAACAGCTCGTCTTCGATCATTGGGGAAGAGGGTATGGAACGAGAAGGTAAGGGGAACGAGTCATCGGCGAAGTCGGCCGCCGACTCGCGGCATAGCCTGTCGATCATCACCCAGCCGGGGCAGGCGAACCCTTATGGCACGCTCCACGGTGGGGTCTTGCTCCGACTGGCCGACGAGTGCGGGGCGATCGCCGCGCTCCGGCATGCGGGCGGGGGGCGGATCACGACGGCCGCGATCGATTCGTATGTGTTCCTCTGCCCGGTCTACGTCGGCGAGCGCGTCGAGCTGTGCGCCGAGGTGACGTACGTAGGGCGGACGTCGCTCGAAGCCCGGATCGAGATCCATGCCGAGCCCCTGGTGCGGGCCGAACGGCGACTGGTGGGCGTCGGCTACGGCCTGTACGTCACGCTCGACGAGCAGGGGAAACCCCGGCCGGTCCCCCCCTTGCTCTCGATCACCGAGGCCGACCGGCGGCGCGACGAGGCCGCGCGCGCCCGCCAGGCCGCCCGCCTCGCTCGTCGCGCCGAGACCCGGTGCGAGGCCGGACCAAGCTAGCGGGCATCCGTTCAGTCGTGCGATGGCTGGGATTCGTACTCCATCTGCGGGATGGGGGCACCACTCGGCGGCTCGAACTTCGGGACCGACGTCTCAGGGTCGTTGCTCGAACGGGTCCGCTCCTCGGAGCGCCGGGCCGGGACGCGCGACGAGGACGAGCTGAGGTCGAACTCCTCCTCGATCCCGCGAATGCCCTTCTTGAACTCGACGATCCCCTTGCCCAGCGAGCGGCCGACCTCGGGGAGCCGCTTGCCGAACAGGAGGACCGCCACCCCCATTACCATGATCATCTCTAACGGACCCAGATTTGGAAACATGCCAACACTCCGGTTGAGGGCGAATTGTCCGGTTCAGTCCAGGGGACCCGCGGCCCACTCACTCGGGGTTCGAGGGGGGCGGGGTCGGCTTCTTGTCGGCCGTGACGGCGTGATCCATTTCTTCCTCGATCTCGCTCATGCCTTTCTTGAACTCGGTCACGCTCTTGCCGAGCGAGCGCATCACGCTGGGCAGGCGGTTGCCGAAGATCAGCAACGCGACGAAGGCGACGACGATCAGTTCGGTCGGACCAACGCTGGGAAAGAAGGCGAACGGCAGCATGGTCTGGCTCCTCGGGCTCAGGCTCGGCTCAAGGCGGGAAACACGGAAACGGTGGCGACGTGGATTGGCGGAACGGGACCGCGGTCGCAGCTCGTCACGATCACGAAAGCACCCTCGACCCCCCGGCGATCAGGGTTCGGGTCACAATCCAGGCGGCCACGGCCGCCGCGGCGACGATCGTCAAGAACCAGAAGAGGCGATCGCCTCGCATCCCTTTCGAACCCGCCGAAGCGGCGTCCGGAGCCGCGCCTGGGCCGCGCCTGGGGCCGCAGCCCGGCCGGCGCACCGGCGAGAGCCAAGACCGGAGGACCCGGAGGTAGCGGTTCGACGACACGCCCGACCGGCCGTAAAGCACCAGGAAGGCTAGGCCGATCAGGACCAGTTCCTTCAGCCCGATCATGACCGCGCGACTCCGAGCCCAGGCCCGCAACCCACCCCGCACGCCGGTCGGCGCGCAATCGTTCTAGCGATCGTCCCGCGAGGCACCTCGGCGGGCGCTCGCGCCTGCCGTCAAACAACAAGGACATCACGGTGGGGGAGCTTCCGGTGGGGGAGCCGACAGATCGGCGCCAACCGAGGCCTGGGCGTCTCGACAGGGACGACGCGGGGAGGGTCAACACTCTTAATGGTACCGCCACGCCCTCCCGTGTCAAACGAATTCCCCGGGCGTGACGCAAAATTGCCGTGGCCCAAGCCCTCATTTCACATGCCGGGCGGGCCGGGATAGTCCCAGTCGAACTCGACCTGGAACGGCTTCCACCAGGGATCGACGCCGGTGATCGGGTCGGAGTGGCGGCCGAGGCCGCCGGCCGAGGGGGGCTCGATGTCGTAGACCAGGCGGTACGAGCCCGGCTTCGGCATCGCGACGCTCGCGCCGTAGTGCACGCCGTCGCGGGCGACCATCGGCATCAGATCACCTCGGTGGACCGGCTCGCCCCCGTCGGCCGGAAGGATCGCGAAACGGATCTTCAAGTAAGGGACGAACTCGTCCTTGGCGAAGCCGTTGCGATTCCCCTCGATCGCGTGGATGTCGGCTTCCAGGTGGATGACGTCGGAGGACGAGGGCCCGGCCATCCCCTCCATCTCGATCGTCGGGAGCCAGACGGCGGCGATCCGCATGTGGTTCTGGATCACCTCGTCACCGATTGGGTACTCGCGGAAGGTGGCGTTGCCGGGGCGTGGGGCCGCGGCGGGCCCCTGCGCCGGAGCGGGCGACGACTTCGCGAGAGCGCCCTCCGCCCCGGCGGTCGAGGACGACGAGTGCAGAGGCCCCGACGTCTTGGATGGCGTCGGCTGCGTCCAGTTCAGGTTGAGCAGCACGATCATCGCCACCCCGCCGATGATCAGCGTCGTGACGAGCGGACCGGCCCAGCGCTTGAGCACGAGAGATCTCTCCAGAAGAAGGATGCGCCGACCATGCCGAGCGAGGATGGCAGATGGACGATGGCAAATGGCAAAAGTATTGAAAGATTGGCTCCTGTCGGGGATCTGGTGGACACACCCCGACTCCTTCTCCGGTGGACCCCGGGCCATTTTCAGGTGGGGCCGACTTTAGTCGGTCCGAACCCCCGTCCTGATCAGGGATTGGGCCGACTGAAGTCGGCCCCACCCGGAACCACCCTCCCCAGTCGTTCGGGAAAACGCGAAACGGAGCACCAGAAACCCGACAGGAGCCGAAAGATTTATCATCTGCTATCTTCCATGCGGCATCTGAGAACGGGGATGGACGATAGCAAATGGCGATGGTATCGAGTGATTTGTCATTTGTCACCTTCCATGTGGCATTTCCGATCTCCAATCAGACCCCGACCTTGGCGTGGGGCTCCTGGGCCGAAGTGCGGCCCGGCGCGCCGTTGCCGAGGAGCATCAGCACTAGCGCCAGGGCAGCGCCTGCGAGCAGGAGGGCCTGCACCGAGAGGGCCTGCACGTTCGGGTGCACGCCGAGGAGCGGGATGCCCCGGCCGAGCCAGGTCAGGGGTGTCACCTTGAGCAGGCCCGATTCCTGGAGGGCGAAGATGCCGTCGCCCGAGAAGATGACGGCCAGCGCGAACAGGACGAAGCCGGTCAGCTTGAAGAAGGTCCGCAGGGGCAGGCGGATGCTCGTCGCCCGGATCACCAGGGCGATCCCGGCCAGCAGGACGAGCCCGACGCCCAGGCCGGCGACCAGCCCGAGCAGGCCCACCCGCGACTGCGCCTGGCTGCCGATCATCGCCTGGTACATCAGGGCGATCTCCGCCCCCTCACGGTAGACGGCCAGGAACGCGGTCAGGGCGAGGGTGCCGGAGCCCCCCATCTCGACCCCGCGCCGGGCCTGTCGCTTGAGGAATTCGAGCCAGCGCTTCGACTCGCTCTGCGAGATCAGCCAATTGCTGACGTAGAACAGCACGCCCGCCGCGGCGAGCATGACCAGCCCTTCGAGCAGCTCGCGGGTCCGCCCCTGGGTCGAGGCGACCATCCAGTTCAGGCCCAAGGCCGTGGCCAGGCTGGCCACGACCGCCAGGCCGACGCCCCAGCCGATCGCCCGCATCGCCCCGGACCGGCCCGCCTTGGCGGCCAGCGTGATCAGCATCGTCAGGATCAAGATGACCTCGGCCCCCTCGCGGACGATCGTGATGAGCGATGCGGCGAACGCCGGCGCGAACGTCCCGGCCGCCGCCGCCTCGCTCCGCTTGAGCGTCCGCTCGACCTCGGCGCCCAGCCCGGCCAGCCGGTCGGCGAGGTGCTGGCCCTTCCGCCCGGCGCCGATCTCGCCCCGGATCGCGGTGAACAGGTTCTCCAGGGGGCGGACGTCCTGCGGCTGTCGGGCGGCGATGTACCGTTCGAGCGGCTCGAAGTCGTCCCAGTAGACGGTGGTCATCTCCGAGGCGGCGTCATCGGCCTCGCCCCGGTCGGCCAGCGCCCGGACCCGCTGGAGCCCGCGCTTCACCGCGGCGAGCTGGGCGCGCGGATCGAGTCCGGCGGGGGCGGGGCCCACGGCGGAGCCGGGGCGGGGGGCGGCCAGGGACTCGGCGTGGCCCTCGGTCGAAGCCATCGCGGCGCCGAGGACATGCGCCCGGTCGATCACGCCCTTCCGGGTCAATTCCTCCGAGGCGCGGAGCAGGCCGAGCAAGAGCGTGCGGGAGAGGTCCGACGCCTTCGAGAGGGACGAGCGTCCCTCGGCGGCGTCGCGCACCCCTCGGGCGAAGGCGCGGAACTGCTCCTCCAGCGCGCCGGCCCGCGCGAAGCCGAGGTGGACCCGCACCGCCGTCTCCATGTCCGACGCCTCGAACTCGCCCCAGTAGGCGTCCTCGGCCAGCCGGCGGGCCTTCTTCCCCTCGCCCGTCCGCGACGCGGCGTCGAGGCTTGACGCCAGAAGCTGGCCGATCCGCTCGATCACCGCCGGCCAGGGTCGCACCGGGGCCGCCGCGCCAGCGGTCGTCGTCACTCCCTTGGCCGTCAGGGTCAAGGTCCCCAGATCCACCGGCCGGCCGGCCTCCACCGTCACCTCGGCGCGGAGTGGGTCGCCCATCTCGTGCCAGACGGTCAACGTGTATCGGCCGTCGGGGACGTCGGAGAGCCGGAACCGCCCCTCGCGCGAGCAGACCTTCACCCAGGGCGAGGCACTGACGACGATGGACGCCCGCATGTGGCTGTGCACGTCGCAGACAACCTTCAGCACGCCCGGCTTCACCGGCACGAACTCGCGAAGTTCGCCGGCGGACATCGTCTGGTTAAAGTCGTTTCCCGGGGCCATCACGTGCACGTTGTGCGTCTCGTTGTCCTCGTTGGTGAACCGCACGGCCTGGCCCAGGGCAATTGCCTGGACCCGCGGGACGAACTGCAAGCCGCGCTGGCGGACCAGTGCGACGTCCACCACCTTGCTCTTCTCGACCGACGCCGCTTTCGCTCTCGCCTCGGGCTTCAGAGTTACGACCGCCGGGCTGACCGCGGGCAAGCAGACCTCCGGCATCATCACCCGCCCCGAGACTTCGGCCCCGCGCACCGCGGATGCCGACGCGACCAGAATCACGAGCCAGGCCGAGGGCGAGATTCGTGGCATGGAATTTCCCATCATCTAGCAGGCGGGCACGATCAGGGGAGCAGATCCATAGCGATTGAGATTCAATCTCAGTGCGGCCGATTATATTCCTCATCAGAAGGAACGTCAAACAAAATCCACACGAATGGGGAAAAAGATGGAGATGGAGGCGAGCGGAGCAGGGGGGACGGAGTACACGGGGCCGGTCTCGGTTTCCGATTTCATCATCGGCGGCAGCCCCCTCCGGCTGATCCGGCCGGAGGATCCGGACCGATTGCTCGACAACCCGGCGGTGCTGGCCTGGAACAGGCGCGACGACTACATGCCGTACTGGGCCTATCTCTGGCCGGGGGCGTGGCTCCTGGCCGAGGCGGTCGCGCGCGAGCCCCTTCCGACTTCGACACAAATCGAGGCCCTCGAGATCGGCTGCGGCCTGGGCCTGGCCGGGCTCGTCGCGGTCCGGCGCGGGCTGCGCGTCCGGTTCACCGATTACGATGACGCCCCGTTGCGATTCGTGGCCGAAAGCGCCCGCGCCAACGGCTTCGACCCGTCGTCTTTCTCCACCGCCCGGCTCGACTGGCGCGACCCGCCCGCCGCCCGGTACCGGCTCATCCTCGGCGCCGACGTGCTGTACGAGCGCCGGCTCGTCCCGCTCGTGGCCAACGTCCTCGCCGCGATGCTCGCTTCCGACGGAGTCGCCCTGATCGCCGACCCCTACCGCGCCTCGGCCGAGGGGATCGACGCCGCCCTGGAACTCCTCGGCCTGCGTTGCGAAACCGAGCCCCTCGCCACCACCGCCCCCGAACTCGGCCCCATCCGGGGGACCTTGAGAAGAATAAGACGAAGAGAACGATCCACAGATGACGCAGGGCGACACAGATAGGGAAACATGAGATTATTAGATATTTTATACTTTAAATTTTATTCGTGTCAATCTATGTCATCTGTGGATCGTTCTCTTCTGGTTCGAACGAAGTGTGCCGATGACATCGGAGAGGCGTGCGACGCCAGTTTCGGCCAGGAGGCAGGTCAGGTCATCGAGGAGGCGTTCCGAGGCGGTCGGGTCGTAGAAGGTGGCGGTGCCGACCTGGACGGCCGAGGCGCCGGCGACGAGGAACTCCAAGGCGTCGTCGGCGGTGGCGATGCCGCCGATGCCGATGACCGGCAGGTCGGGCAGGGCGCGGGCGACGTCCCAGACCATGCGGAGGGCGAGCGGCTTGATCGCTGGACCGCTCAGGCCACCGACGTCGTTGGCCAGGACCGGCCGCCGGGTCCGCCAGTTGACGACCAGGCCTCGAAACGTGTTGACCAGGCTGACGGCGTCGGTCCCGGCGTCGGCCGCCGCTTCGGCGATCGCCACAATATCGGTGACATTCGGCGTCAGCTTGGCGATGACGGGAGATGAGCAGACCGCGCGCACCCGGCGCACCAGGCGGCCGACCGACGTCGGGTCAATCCCCAGGTCGAGCCCATGGCTGATGTTCGGGCACGAGACGTTCAGCTCGATCGCGTTGATCCCCGGCTCGCCGCCGAGCATCTCGGCCATGGCGACGAACTGGTCCTCGTCCTCGCCCGCGATGTTGACGATCACCGTCGTGCCGACGGACCGGAGATAAGGCAGGTGATGGGCGCGGAAGTGGTCGAGGCCGTCGTTGTCCAGGCCGATCGCGTTGAGCAGGCCCGAGGCCGTCTCCACCGCGCGCGGGGTGGCGTTGCCGGCCCGGGGGCGGAGGGTGACAGTCTTGGGGATCACCCCCCCGAGCCGCTCCAGCCGTACGAAGCCCGCCATCTCGCGAACGTAGCCGAACGTCCCCGACGCCACGAGGACCGGGTTCTTCAACGCGAGCCGACCGAGCTGCACCCGCAAGTCCACCACGACCCGACCTCCAGGCCTTGAGACTCCGCGACCACGATGATAAAAACATCATCCCCGATCGGCCCCGGACCGTCCACCGGAGAAGAGCCTCCCCGCTCGAGTCGCAGCTCAGGTACACTACTTCGTCCGACCCTCTGGAAAGACGCCGGGAGGCGCGGCGATATTCGCCGCGTCAACTGGCATGGTGGCCTGGGAGGTCCCCGGCATACAATGCAGGCCGAATCCTGCCCAAAGGGCGCGGCCGAGGACGGACCGGCCGACGCGGAACCGCCACGAAGGGCGATCGAGCCAGCCACGCGACGCAATGATGAGCACCACCCTTGCCCCCAGCCGCCTTCACGACCGCCTGAGCCGGGAGACCCGCGCCGAGATCTATTTCGATCGCGGGAGGCGCGGGCTCTATGCGACCGACGCCAGCCTTTATCAGATCGAGCCGCTCGGCGTGGTCGTCCCGCGCACGGTGGACGACGTGATCGCGGCGGTGCGCATCGCCGCCGAGGAGGGGGCGCCGGTCTTGCCGCGCGGGGCCGCGACCAGCCTCTCGGGGCAGACGGTCGGCCCGGCGATCGTGCTCGACTTCTCGAAATACCTGAACCGGATCGGCGTCGTCGATCGCGACCGGATGACCGTCGGCGTCGAGCCAGGGGTCGTGCTCGACCGGCTCGGGACCCATCTGAGGCCGCTCGGGCTGATGTTCGGGCCTGACGTCTCGACGAGCGACCGCGCGACGATCGGCGGGATGATCGGCAACAACTCGGCCGGGGCCCGGTCGCTCCGCTACGGCAAGACGGTCGATCACGTGCGGTCGCTCGACGTCGTGCTCTCCGATGGCACCGCGACGACGCTCGGGCCGGTTCCCGATGCGGAACTCGACGCCGTCTGTGCCCGGAATGACCGCGTGGGCCTGGTCCATCGCACAGTGCGCGAGACCGTCGCGCGTCATCGCGCGGCGATCGAGGCGAAGTTCCCCAGGATCCTCCGGCGGGTCAGCGGCTATAACCTCGACGAGTTCATCCCCGGCCTGCCCGTGCGGTCGGTCGGCTGGCGCGACGACCCCTGGCAGTTCAACCTGGCCCGGCTGATCGTCGGCTCGGAGGGGACGCTGGCGGTCGTGACCGGGGCCGAGTTGAAGGTGATGCCCCTGCCGCCGGCGCAGGGGCTGGTCGTCCTCTCGTTCGCGACGATCCCGGCGGCGCTCGACCGCGTCAACGAGATGGTCGCGACGGGGCCGGTCGCCGTCGAGATGCTCGACCGGATGATCCTCGACCTCGCCGCGACGCACCCGGCGTTCGCCCACAAGCTCGACTTCGCACAGGGTCGCCCGGCCGCCGTGCTCGCCGCGCAGTTCTACGCCGACAGCGCCGAGGAACTGGCCGAGCGGGCCGACGACCTGGCGCGGCGGTTCGAGGGGCGGCCCGGCGTGCTCGGCATCCGCAAAAGCCTGACGGCCGCCGACAAGGACGACTTCTGGAAGGTGCGCAAGGCCGGGTTCTCGCTCTTGATGGGGATGGTCGGCGACGCCAAGCCGGTCGCCTTCGTCGAGGATACGGCCGTCGCCCCCGAACGACTGCCCGAGTTCTACGAGCGGTTCCGCGCGATCGTGGCGGGGCAGGGGGTCGAGGCCGCCTGCTACGGCCACGCCGACGTCGGCTGCCTGCACATCCGGCCGATCCTGAACGTCAAGACCCATCAGGGCGTCGCATCGCTTCGGACGATCGCGCGCGAGGTCTCGGACCTGGTCGCCGAGTTCAGCGGCGCGATGAGCGGCGAGCACGGCGACGGCCTGGCGCGCAGCATCTGGAACGCCAAGCTGTTCGGCCCCGAGGTCTACGCCGCGTTCGAGACCGTCAAGCGCGCCTTCGACCCCGAGAACTTGATGAACCCCGGTAAGGTCGTCGCGTCGCCCGACCCCGGCGACAACCTGCGCATCGGCCCCGATTACCACGCCTTCGAGCCCGAGGCGACCGTCTTCGACTTCTCGAAGCAAGGCGGCTTCGCCCGCGCCGTCGAGATGTGCTCGGGCGTCGGCGCCTGCCGTAAGACCGGCGGCGGGACGATGTGCCCGAGCTACATGGTCACGCGCGACGAGGAGCACACGACCCGGGGCCGCGCCAACGCCTTGCGTCTGGTCATGTCGGGCGCCTGGCCCGCCGAAGGGCTCGACAACGCGACGCTCCGCGAGGCGCTCGACCTCTGCCTCCAGTGCAAGGCGTGCAAGACCGAGTGCCCGTCGAACGTGGACATGGCCAAGCTCAAGGCCGAGGTCCTGCACCAGACGCACCAGGGAAAGCCGGTGCCGCTCGGCGCGCTCTTGATGGGGAACATCTTCCGGCTCAATCCGATCGGCGCGGCGACCGCCCCGCTGGCCAACGCGATGCTGAAGCACCCGACGTTCAAATGGCTGATGGAGAAGTTGGCCAAGATCGACCGTCGGCGCACCTTGCCGACCTTCGAGCGCGACCACCTGCGCCGCTGGTTCCGGCGGCACGCGCCCGATCCCCGCGCCGGGACGCGTGGCACGGTCCTCTTGCTCGACGACTGCTTCACGACGTACAACACCCCGGCGGTGGGCCGGGCGGCGGTCCGCGTGCTGGAGGCGTCGGGCTACCGCGTCGAGCTGGCCGGGCTGGCCTGCTGCGGCCGGCCGGCGATCTCGAAGGGCCTGCTCCCGCTCGGCCGCGCCCTGGCCCGCGCGAACGTCCGCGCGCTGATCGAGATGGTCCGCAAAGGCCTGTCGATCGTCGGTTGTGAGCCGAGCTGCCTCCTGACCCTGGTGGATGAGTACCGCGACTTCCGGCTCGGCCCCGAGGCCGACGAGGTCGCCTCGGCCGCGATGCTGGTCGATGCCTTCGTCGCCGACCCGGCGCGGGTGCCTTCGCTCGGCCTCAAGCCCCGCGCGGGGAGGGTGCTGCTCCACGGCCACTGTCAGCAGAAGGCACTCGTCGGCACGGCCGGGACAGTCGCAGCGCTGAGGCGGGTCCCGGGCCTGGAGGTCAAGGAACTCGATTCGGGCTGCTGCGGCATGGCCGGCTCGTTCGGCTACGAGCGCGGTCATTACGACGTGAGCGTGGCCCTGGCCAACCGCGTCCTGCTCCCGGCCGCCGCCGCCGACCCCCAGGCCCGCCTGGTCGCCCCCGGCTTCTCCTGCCGCAGCCAGGTCCACGGGCTTGCCGGGATCGACGCCGTGCACCCGATCGAGGTCCTGGCCGAGCAGCTCGCCGACTCTGCCTGAGGGGAGGGGCAGGGGAGAGGGGCGGGCGACCGGGCGGCCGACGCGAGACGGACCGGGCCGAAACCCCGGCCCCGGCTGGCCATCCCCGCGCGCCTTCGACCATCACACGACCCGTTGGTGGTGAGAGGAGCGGCAGGACGGCAACGCCCGCGGTCGCGCGACGGCGCGGCCTCGTTCGCCCGGCGCAGCCGATTCCGGGTCACCCGCCCGCAACCATAACAGGGCGTGCGCGGAGAAGTCAAGAATCCGCACGGGAGTTGCGAAGGGGATGGCAGATGATCCGGGCCAGGGACTCACGGCGAATCAGCGGCATGGCCTCGTTCGTTGCGCGAGTGCGTCGGCT
>JBKOZB010000021.1:0-7867 GCA_046744225.1 Planctomycetota bacterium
ATACAGGGGCGCGGCCCGCCGCCGCGCGATACCTACTATTGATACCTAACCGTGGGAGAGCGGTCCCGCTCCTTCGGGGTCCCGCTTGGAAAAACGAGCGTCTTTCAGGTCCCGAAGAAAAATTAAAGGCAGCCCTGCTGCCACTCGATAAAACCTGAGGACCCGAACAATCCGCATGTTCGTCAGGGGCAGACCATGAAGGAAAAACGGCATCGTCACCGGATGCAGCTCAGTCGGTTGGAAGTCCTGGAAGGGCGTGCCCTCCTGAGCCAGTTGACCCCCGCCCAGCAGACCCCCGCCCCGGCGGCCGTCGTCGCCTCGACCAAGACGACCCAGGCGACGGACTCGATTTCGACACCGTCGGCCTTCAAGGTGTTCTCGGCCGCGGTGGCGGCTTCTTCCTCCACGCCGTCGGCCAATGTCGGCCCCACGCTCGGGAAGCCCCAGCAGGCGAGCTCGACGTCGCCGCCGATGAACGAGTCGTCCTTCAAGGCGATCACGGCGGGTGCCTTCTCCAACGGCCAGTTGTCGCTCTGGGCAGTTGATAAGGACGGGAACCTGTGGGGCCAGTGGAAGACAAGCTCCGACCCCAACGCCGGGTGGTCCGACTGGCAGAAGGAGACGACGCCAGCCCCGCTCCAGAAGGTCGCCGTGGCCCAGCTGGCCGATGGTCGCCTGGCGATGTGGGCGATCGACCGTTCCGGTGCGCTCTGGACCCAGAAGCAGCCCTCCACCGAGGCTTCCTCCGGTTGGGGGCTCTGGCAACGGTTCGACACGCCGACCCCCATACAGAGTGGGACCGTGGCGGCGCTCTCTGACGGCCGGTTGGAGCTGTGGAGCGTCGGACGCGACGGCTCGCTCTGGTCCCTGACGCAGAACAGCACCGACCTCCTATCCACTTGGTCGAGATGGAACCAGATCAGCACGCCGACGCCCCTCAAGGACGTCGCCGCCGGCTACTCCGACCGGCTGCTGACGCTCTACGCCGTGGATCAGAACAACGTGCTCTTGACGTCCCAGAAAGGGAGCACCGACCCGTCGTCCCCGTTCGGCTCCTGGACTTACTGGAAGCAGACCGCCGAGCCGGTCCAGTCGATCGTGACAGGCCGGTTGTCGGCCGATAGGCTCCAGGTCTGGGGGGTGGATTCGCAGACCGGCCTACTCGACTCGGGCTACGTCTCTGGCGGGACGATCGGCCCCTCCTGGGGAAAGACGCTCGGCCCGACGTCGCCGGCCCCGCCCCCCACGCAGGACGTCACCGTCGGCCAACTGACTGACGGCCGGCTCCAGCTCTGGGCCTCGGGCAGCGACGGCTCGCTGTGGACCGAAACCCAGGCCGACCCCGGCGATTGGGGCTCTTGGACCGGCTGGCAGAAAGTCACGACCTCCTTCAATCTGCCCGTCTCCCAGCCGCCCACATCAACCCCGACACCGACACCAACTCCGACGCCCACGCCGACACCGACTCCGACTCCCACGCCCACACCAACTCCGACGCCTATGTCAACACCGACACCGACGCCGACGCCCGCACCAACTCCCACGCAACCACCGGCGACGCCGACCCCGACGCAATCTCCAGCACCGTCGCCGACGAAGCAAACTCCGCCATCGTCGCCGGAGCCGGCGCAACCGCCAGCGGCGACGCCGGCACCCCCGCAGGCGCCCACTCCGCCACCGCCGACACCACCTCAGGCGTCGCCGCCGACTCAGACGAGCACCAGTACGGGGGCGACCAATGCGCCGAGTTCCGTCATCGCGACGACGTCCACCGCCGCGAGTGCGGCCCCGAACAACTCCCCGCCGACGCCTCCGTATATCGTCGGTGTGCAGACGATTCGCAAGCGCGGGAGGGGACTGACCGGGGTCGTCGTGACCTTCAGCGAAGCGATGGACCCCGCCCGCGTGTTGAACCTGGGCGTTTACCAGTTGACGACCATGAACCGGGGGCGTCGGCCCCATCCCGTGCCCGTCGGGATCACCAACACGAGTTATAACCCACAGACCAACTCCGTGATGCTGACGCTGATCCGGCCCCTCAGCAAGGGCCCCCTGCAGCTGGCCATCGCGGGCGGATCGGTCGCCGGGCAGAACGGGGCGGCCTTGACCACCAACTTCGCCTCCCGCGTCGTTTGAGCGTCGGCGGGTGGCTGGGGGCTCGTCGTCGAGACCGCGAAGGCTCGACGACCGCGGTTCCTGCGCAACCCCAGCCACCCACCGGATCGGCCGCGATGCTCCAAGGCGGGCCCGCGCGGACGGCCCCCGAGATCCCGGCTCACTTCATGCGGTAGACCGCCGAGGCGCCCAGCTCCTCCTCAATCCGCAGGAGCTGGTTGTACTTGGCGATCCGGTCGGAGCGACTGGCGCTGCCGGTCTTGATCTGACCGGCGTTGGTCGCGACGGCGAGGTCGGCGATCGTCGCGTCCTCGGTTTCGCCCGAGCGGTGGCTGATGACCGCCGTGTAGCTGTTCCGTTGCGCGAGCTGGACGGCCTCGAAGGTCTCGGTCAGGGTGCCGATCTGGTTGACCTTGACCAGGATGCTGTTGGTGCAGCCCTTGGCGATCCCCTCGGCCAGGCGCTTGGGGTTGGTGACGAAGAAGTCGTCGCCGACGATCTGGACCTTGCCGCCGAGGGCCCGGGTGATGGCGGCGTAACCGTCCCAGTCGTCCTGGTCGAGCGGGTCCTCGATCGAGATGATCGGGTACTTGTCCACCCAGCCGGCGAACAGGTCGATCATCTCCCGGGCGTTGAACAGCTTGCCGGGGTTCGACTTCCAGAACTTGTAACCCTTCTTCTCGCCCTCGTCGAACAGCTCGGAGCTGGCGCAGTCCAGCGCGATGGCGAAGTCCTTGTCGCGGCCGGCGGCGTAGCCGGCCTTGTCGATGGCGTCGAGGATGTATTTGATCGCCTCCTCGTTGTCGAGGTTGGGAGCGAAGCCGCCCTCATCGCCGACGGAGGTGTTGTGGCCGGCCTTCTTGAGGACGCTCTTGAGGTTGTGGAAGACCTCGGCGACCATCCGGATGCCGTCGGAGAAGCTCTTCGCCCCGATCGGCATGACCATGAATTCCTGGAAGTCGATCTTGTTGTCGGCGTGCTTGCCGCCGTTGATGATGTTGGCCATCGGCACGGGCAAGACGCGGGCGTTGGTGCCGCCGAGGTAACGGTAGAGCGGCAGCTCGTGCGCGGCGGCGGCGGCCTTGGCGGCGGCGAGCGAGACGCCGAGGATCGCGTTGGCGCCGAGCTTGCCCTTGTTCTCGGTCCCGTCGGCGTCGATCAGCGCGCGGTCGAGGCCGACCTGGTCGCTCGGGTCGCGGCCGACGGCGACCTTCGAAAGCGCGGTGTTGACGTTCGCGACGGCCTTCGTGACGCCCTTGCCGAGGTAGCGCTTCTTGTCGCCGTCGCGGAGCTCGACCGCCTCATGGACGCCGGTGCTGGCGCCGGAGGGGACGGCCGCGCGGCCGAGGGTGCCGTCGGCCAGGACCACGTCGACCTCGACGGTCGGGTTGCCGCGGCTGTCGAGGATCTCGCGACCTCGGACGGCCGCAATCGGGGCGGGGTGCGTGCTCATGGTTGCTTGAAACCTCCGGTTCGAGATCGTGGCTCGGGAGCGCCGGGGCGAGGCGGCGGTGGACGACCGGCCGCGCCCCGACGACCCCACACGATACCCCATTTGGGAGCGCCGAGCGACCCTGGTCCGGGGCGGCTCGGCGTAGAAAGCCGGCGCGAGGCAGTCTCCGCTCCTCATGGCGGGGAGGAGCAGGGAGCATCAATCTCCAGCGAAGAGGCGGAGACCGCCGCGCGTTGAGGCCTCAGGGTGCCAGTTCTCGTGGGCACGATCCGGGACGGCTCGAATCGATCCGGGCCGAGCGGAGAGCGCTCGGGCCGCGGTCCCTGGGACGGACGGGCCGCGGCCGGAACGCTCTCTTTCCTGATGGTGCCGAGCCCGGCCGGCTCGTGCTCCCTCGGCCCTCGGCGCTCGTCTGGGGCGGCGTCGCCCCCGGGCCCTTAGGTTATCGGCGCGTCGCGCGGCGGTCTTGACACCGACCGCAATTCCTCGCCCTCGCCGTCCGCAACCCGCAGCAGCGGCACGATGTACTTCCTGAGAAAGGCCGGACTGTCAGGCCCAACGTGACCGCCGAGGTACCCTGTCGAGGCCATCCCCGGTTGCCAGCGGACCTGCCGCAGCTTCGCGTATTGGGCCCGCTGCGCGTCATCGAGCGGCTCAGGCAGGCGGAACCCAACGAGCCCCGCGCTGACGGTCTTGATCCGATCAATCGTGCCGAAGATCTGGGTCCCGAGGCCGAGCACGATGACATCGAGCGGCGACCAGAAGACGACCATCTCGCGCCCGACGGCGCGGAGGGCCCGCGTCAGGTCGTAGGTCGGCGAGAGCGCCGGCGAGAGGAGCACGGCCGTCTCGACCGCGCCGTCGGGCAGGTGCTCCAGCGCCTTGACCACCAGCCCCGCGCCCCCCGACTTGCCGACGAGAAAGACCGGGGCGCCCGACCGCCGGGACCGGAACGCAACCACCTCGTCGGCGATCTCGCGCGCCCGGGCGTCGCGGTTGACCGCGTTGGTCAGGTCGGCGTGCCAGCGGCCGAGGCCGTGCCCCCACGGCACGACCCGCACCGCGCACGGCGTGCCGAGCGAGCCCATCACGTAGCGGAGGGCCGTCCCGCACAGGTCGAGCCCCCCAACCCCGTCGGCCACCAGCACCAGCCCCTGACCCTCGAGGTCCGCCGACAGATCGGGCGGCTCGCCGTAGAGCATCCGGAAACACGTCTTGACCAGGCTCGAATACAGCATGGACTCGGGCACGGAGTGGGCTCGGAAATGATCGTTTGTGGAAGTGATTCTCAAAGATATTCGACGCAGTTCGCCATTTCTTCAGGCAACGGAGGATGTCACACGTGCATTGTATCCCGTAAGCGCTCGACCGGGCAATCGAGGCCCGCCGCGTTCACGCTCAGGGGCCCCTCTCGGGCCGGACCGGGGTGGGCTCGGTCTCAGCGTCGTGCCACTTCATGGCGCGGGCGTGCCGCATCGGGGCGATCCGCAGAATGATCTCCCCGTTCTGGAAGAGGCGGACCGTCCCGGTGGACTGGCTGACGACGACGGCGAGGGCGTGGGTCACGTTGGTGATGGCGGCGGCGGCCCAGTGGCGGGTCCCCAATCCCTTGGGGAGGACCAGCCTGGTGTTCGGCGCGTCGATGATCCGGCAGGCGGCCTCGACCGTGCCGTCGCGGGCCACGACGAAGGCGCCGTCCAACTGCGCGATCTCCTTGATCGCCTCGCGGACGCGCGGGTCGCGGAGGTTCCGCTCCTTGCGGCGATAGCCCTTGAACGGGTCGAAGCCGAGGGTGCGGGTGCGGGCCAGGACGTGGCGGACGTCGCCGACGACGATCAGGGAGCCCACGCTCTTCCCCTCGCGCCCCTCGCGGCCGATCTCGACGGCGACGTCGACGACCGCCCTCAAGGTCTCGAGCGGGACGGAAGTCTCCAGCGCCCTCAGGTCGCGCGAGCTGAGCCGCTCCAGGTGCTCGCCGAGCCGGACGATGGTCAGCGAGTCGAGCGTCTCGGCCTCGAAGCCCGAGTAGACCACGACGACCCGCGCGCCAGCCGCCAGGTGGTCGTTGGCGACGGCCTCGATCAGCGCGAGGCTGATCCGTTCGGGGACCGCGGCGTCGGCCGCCTCGACCTCGACGGCGATCAGGCCCGCCGCGCGGATCGCCTCGGCGTGCCGCGCCGCGCTGACGGCGACCAGCACCCGCACGTCGTCGGCCGCGGCGCCGAGGGCCTTCCAGTCCATCGGACCTTCGGGCAGGATCAGCACGCCCGCGAGCCCCAGCCGCCCGACGGTCTCGCAGGCCAGCTCCAACAAGCTCGTCGTCGTCTTGGTCGAGCCGGGCGGCGTCACGGGCGGGCGGCCTCGCTCACTTGGGGTCATTGGGAGGAGTTGGGATGCGACCCGGCTGGAGACGGCGCGGGACCGCGACGGCTCGCCCCTCCCTTCCGCTCGACCGTCCGCGCCCGACGGGAGGCCCTCGTTCCGGCCTCCGCAGCCCGCGGCGGCGCCCACGGGAACCCGAGGACGCCGCGCCGAAAGGACGACCCGGCTCAACGGGCACGCTCCACGTCGCGCCCGCCGGAGACCGGCTTACTTCGGCTCGTTATCCTTCTTCGAGTCGTCGGCCTTCTTCTCCCCTTCCTTGGAGTCGTCCTTGGGCTCCTCCTGCTTCTTGGCCTCTTCCTGCCTCTTGGCCTCTTCCTCCTTCTTCTTGATCTCTTCCATATCCTTGGGCTTGGCCTCGCCCTTGGCTTTGCGGGCGGCCTCGATGTGGCTCTTCAGGAGGTCCGCCCGCTCGCTGTAGAACTTTTTGAGGCCCTGTTCGGGGCGCGTGACCCGGACTTGCTTGACATAGTCGATGGTCTTGTCCTTGCCGTAGCCGGTGAACCAGGCACCAAAGACCTCGGGGCTGACACGGGCGGGCACGGGGCCGCCGGACTTGAGGGCATTGATCGCGCTTTCGTCGTTGGCGTAGCCGTTGACGAGGAGATCGAGGATCGGCGGCGGGTCGATCGAGGTCTTGACCAGCCCGGCGTCTTCGGCGGCGACGATCGCTTCGGCCACGGCGCGGCGGGCGGCTTCGAGCTTGGCCTGAACGTCCGGCGGGATTGGGGGAGGCGCGGGCTCGGTGGCGGCCGACGGGGTCGTCGCGGCGGGTTTCGTGGTGTCGGGCTTGGGAGCCTCGGGCTTCGCGGCATCGGCCTTCGGGTTCTCGTTCTTCTCCTCGCCTTGGGCGAGCAGGCGATGGGTCCCAGCCAGGCCAAGCACCAGAGACAACGAGAGGGCGATCGTGGCAAGACGGCGCACCAGGGGATCTCCTTAAGCTCTGGGGACAAAATCCGGGTCTCAATCCTCCGGAATCCGCGCCAAAAGGGCGGAGTCTGCCGAGTGTACCGGCCGAGCGGCTCGGAGAAAAGGGCTGGGCCGCGCGAGGCCCGGTCTACACGGCAGGCGGGGGCGAGGCCGTCGGCTTGCGGCCCAGGGCCCGGACGATGATCCCGAGGCTGATCAGGGCCCACGCCGATTCGAGGACCAGCACGCCCAGGTTGAGCGGCTTGAACGCCGGCAAGGCCAGCAGCGTCGAGCCGACCAAGTTCAGCAGGCCGTCGCTGCGAAGGCCGGCGTACTGGTTGCCCCCGTAGCCGAGCAGGACCAGCAGCGCCCCCGCCAGCGAAAGAGATTGGGCCAGGTCCGCGCTCATGTCCTTCCGTTCGTTTCTCTTGAGGATGGAGTGGGATGGCGAGGGGGCCACGACCGCCAGACCCTCGGGGGAACTTGCGTGCCGGTTGTAGCGAAGGCCGGGAAAAGTTGGGTCATGCCGGCCGGTGCGTCTGCCGAAAAGAATCTGTGTGTAGCGGCGGAACCCTTCCGCCGCAAGCGCCGGGGCCGGGTGGGAAGCGGGAGGACAGGGATGACGTGGTCAGCCACGCGGCGCGGACGAGGCCACCAGCCGGCGGTGGAGGGGTTGGAGGGGCGGCAGCTCCTCAGTTCGACCGGCAGCGGCACGTCCGACTCCATGCCCCCGGGCCGGGTCGTCGACGTCACGAGCGGCATCCCCCTGAGCGACCGCCGTATCGCCTACACGACTCCGGAGGGAACCCACGTCGTCATCACGCTTTACGGCGTCGGGAGCCTGGCCGGGACGACCGTCGATCCCGACGGCGCGCTGAACCTCGTCTTCAGCGAGACGAACCAGTCCACCGGGATCGTCGCCAAGGTCTCGGGAGGGACCGGGCACGCCCCCAACAATGTTGCAAACGACCTTGTTGGGGGCCACTCTCAAAAGGGGATGGACTGACC
>JBKOZB010000284.1:0-2162 GCA_046744225.1 Planctomycetota bacterium
AACGTGGGAGCCTGAAGATCAACGAATGACTGCAGCCTCGAAAGGTACCCCCTGTGGAAGTTGCATGGCAGGGAAACTCAGTGTGCGGAACGCCCTATCTGGGGATGGGCCGCCGTCGTCTTCCGGGAAGAATCGAGCAGACGCACCGGAAGGACACTGCAGGGTAAGGGTCCAGGCGCCTCCGTAAGGATCGCAGCGATAATGTCGGGAACGGCCATCCTCCAGCAGGGACTGACCACAACCTGCAAAGACCCTCGTATAAGCTTTGTCGAAAGCGACGGGAGGAGTTTGGTCGGACGCATGAGCCCGTATGAGCGAAGACGAAGGGGCCATGCCCTTCCAGGTCGTGCACGACGCGACCCTGACAAGACGGTAACCCCGGGAGTCAGGCAAAGGGGCTCTGGGCACTTGGCGGTTTCGGGTGCGGCGAACTGGGTAACCGGGAGCAACCGTCTCTCAGAAACGAGCGTGCGAGGACAACCATCGTTGAGCGGGGCGGATGTGAGTCAGCGCTTAAACCCAATACCGTTCAAATAGGCGCAAGTCACAGCCTCTTGATACCTTGGGTTTACTCACAACCGAGGCAACCAGGAGGCCGCGACTCGCATGCCACGAGAACATCGCACGCTGCCGGCCGATGAAGGCGGCCGGATTTTGGATCGATTGTCGGGGCTCGATCAGATTATCTGCCCCGAAGATATCCGGCAAGCGTTGGAGGCGACCGGACGGATCAGCACGCGGAGTTGTGTACTGACTTATGAGATCATCTTCCGGGTGGTGCTCGCGATGGGCCTGTTGACCGACCTGCCCATCCGGCAGGTCTTCAAGCACGCCCGGCGGCTTCGTGAGGGCGAGGAGTCGCCGGCCCGCTCCAACCTTTGCATGGCGCGGCGTCGGCTGGGTGTGGCTCCGGTGCGGCACCTCTTCGATCGGGTCGTCCGCCCGCTCGCGCGGCGCGAGACGCCGGGTGCGTTCTACCGCGGCTTCCGACTGATGGCGATCGACGGCACGGTCCTCGATGTCTACGATTCGCCGGCCAATGCCGCCGCCTTCGGACGACCCTCGGCGGGGCCGCGTGGCGACGGGGCCTTCCCCCAGGTCAGGAAGCTCAGCCTGGTCGAACTGGGGACTCACGTCGAAGTCGCTCTCGCCGTGAAGCCCTGCCGCAGTGACGAGCGGGCGATGGTTGCGGGCCTGCTCGGCTCCCTCTCGCCCGAGATGCTCGTGCTGCTGGATCGGGCCTTCTTCAGCTACGGACGCTGGCGGGATCTGGAAGCCCGCGGGGTGAAGCTGCTGGCCCGGGTCGTCAAGTCGTTGATCCTGCGACCGATCCGCGCGCTGGCCGACGGCTCGTACCTGGCCAAGATCTACAAGAGCCCCTCGGACCGAAGCAAGGACCTCGACGGGATCATGGTCCGGGTGATCCGTTACACACTCGACGACCCGCAACGGGTCGGCCACGGCGAGGTCCATGTCCTGATCACCAACCTGTTCGAATCGGCTCTCTATCCGGCGGATGAGTTGATCATTCTTTACCACGAGCGGTGGGAGGAAGAACTGGTCTTTGACGAGCAGAAGACGCACCAGGACCCGCGGCGTGCGACCAAGCCGGCCCAACTTCGGAGCGAGACGCCCTGTGGCGTTATTCAGGAGATCTACGCGCTATCGCTGGGCCATTTCGTGATCCGGTCGCTGATGTTCGAGGCCGCCGCGACGGCGGGCATCGACCCGGACGAACTGTCGTTCACGGGGTGTTTTCAGATCCTGAAATGCCGGCTGCCGGAATGCGACAGCACGACACCCACGTCGTTCGAGGCGTGGTATCGAGGCGTTCTCTGGGAGATGCAACGGGAGCGTACCGACCCGCGCCGGAACCGGATCAACCCGCGTGTGATCAAGCGAAAGATGTCGAAATGGAAGAAGAAACGAGCTGAGCATCGACGCCTTCCGCCCTTGAAGAAAACCTTTCGGGAGGCTGTGGTTATGCTTCGTTGAACGGTATTGCGCTTAAACCTCATCACCGTTGGGAAGGCCTGCACGGGAGAGCCAAGGTCAGAACCGGACTCGGGAAGGAGCAGCCGACAAGACCGGAATCCAGCTGGTGCGAGTCCAGCCGTGACAATTGCCCAGATCGGTCACGTAGCGATGCCACATCCCGGCTG
>JBKOZB010000031.1:0-4961 GCA_046744225.1 Planctomycetota bacterium
GAGCCGGTACTCGGCGTTGTCGAGCGCGCCACCGAACGCCCGCGCCTCATCAAGATAGATCAAGGGGACCGGAACCTCGACGATCGACATGCCATGCTCGACAGCCTGCACCCAGACCTGGAGCGGCATGGCGTAGCCGTCGTCGGTGATATCGAACTTGGCCAGGGCCGACGCCCGGTACGCCTTGAAGCCGCAAAAGGCGTCGGTCAGGTTCAGGCCGAGGCATTCGTTGAGCCAACGCGTCACCTCGACGTTGATCCGCCGCCGCTCCTCGGGGGGACTCTGGGTCGGGTCGAATACTTGGAGATAGCGGCTCCCGGAAACGATGTCGGCCTCGGCCAGGTGCGACACGATCTCGGGGATGAGCGAGGGCTCGTGCTGTCCGTCGCAGTCGAGCGTGACCAGGCCATCGTATCCCGCCTCGATCGTCCGCTCGAAGGCGCTACGGAGTCCGGCGCCGTAGCCCCGGTTCCGCTCGTGCCGGATGACCTGGACGGTCGGGAAGGCGCGGAGCAACCCCGGAGTCCGGTCGGTCGATCCATCATCGACCACCAGGACGTCGTCGGCATACCTCAGGACCTGGGCCAGGACGGGCTGGAGGTTGGCTTCCTCGTTGTAGACAGGGATCGCGGTGAGCACTCGCATCGGCTGCGGATGTCCTGAGTACGGGGGACCACACCGATTTATCATCTCACGATCATGGGACTTCCGCATTCTAGGTAGGGTCGTGCGGAAGTCAACGTCGGGGCGCCGAGGCGGTTCCGACCGCGCGCCCCGGAAACGGCCGGGGGCCGGGCGCACCCCCCTTGACCCGGGCGCGGAAAGGCTTCTAGCATATCGCTGAGGCGCTCGACGGATTCCAACTCTCCCCAGGATGACAACGGGAGTTGTGACACTTCCGTGTCACTCGTGTCCTCGCCGTGGAACGGGGCCTGAGACTTCGGCGTTCTGGCGACCCCAAGTTCTTTCATGTCCTGTCATTCCGGTTTTGTGCACCGACCGACACGAGGGTGCAGCCTGCGGCCGCGCGATACCCACCATTGATCTCTCACCGTGTGAGAGAGGTTACTCGACGACGGGGTCCAGCTGGGGAGAACGATCGTCGTTCCAGTCCTCAACGCGATTGACGGCGCGACCACCATGCCTTCGATATCCTCCTTCATCTCGCGACTCCCCTGATGACCGAACCTGAATCACACGACTCGACTCCCGATGAGGAACCGCGGGCCGAGGCCCCGGAACCGGAACCCTGGACCCCCGAACGCGTCACGGAGTGGAATGCCTACTACGACCTGTACGTGATGCTCGGCGCCTTGCTCCTGGCGTTCGTCGTCTCGGCCAACAAGATCAATTACTCGGCGGTTTGGACCCAGTTGAAGGCCGGGCAGATCATTGCCGCGGAGGGCCGGCCGCTGACCAGCGACCTGTTCTCGTACACCATGGAGGGCCGGCGTTGGGTCAACCTCCCCTGGCTCTTCGAGGTCGGCCATGCCCTGCTCCACAAGGCGGCGTTCGACGCGGTCCCGACGGACCCGGCCGACCCGACCGCCTCGGCCACCCGGGCCGATCAACTGGCCGCGGGCGTGCTGGTCGGTCTGAATGCGCTGGTGCGGGCCTTGACCGTCTTGGTCCTCCTGGGCATCCGACGGCCGGGTCCGGGGCGATGGTGGGCGGCCGTCTGCGCGACCCTGGCCGTGGGAGCCATCGTCAGCCCGGCGGGCGTGGCACTCGGCGGGATCGCCGGCCCCGGCATGATCGCGCCGGGGAGCTGGGGCTTGCTCCTGCTCGGTCTGGAACTGCTCCTGATCCACCGGACGGTCAATCTCGGCCGCCGCGGCTCGGTCTTCGGGCTGGTCCCCCTGTTCCTCCTCTGGGCCAACATCGACGAGTCGTTCGTGTTCGGCCTGCTCGTGCTGGCGGCCACCGTTGCCGGCCGACTCGGGTCGGAGGAACCGAAGAGTGGAGAGTCCCTGAGCCTGCTGCGCGGGCTGGTCATCCTGGGGGGGTGCGTCGTGGTTTGCCTCATCAATCCCTCGATCTTCCGGGTCTTCCCCGCCGCCTTGAGCCCGCTCATCACGTTGTTCCGGCCCGCGGGCGGGGTTGTGACCATTGAGCAGCTCTCGTATTTCGGCAAGGGGATTCGGCAGGCCAGCCAGGCGGGGTCGGCCTGGGTCTACCTGATGCTCTACTATCTGGTCATCGTCGGGATCGGCCTCGGGTCGTTCCTCCTGAACCGGAAGCGGTTCTCGCTGAGCCGGTTCCTGACCTACGCGGTCGCCGCCGTGCTCTGGGGGGCTTTGATCCGGTTCGGGCCCGAGTTCGCCCCGGTCTTCGCCGCGACGCTCGCGCTGAACGGGCAGGAGTGGTATCACGACCGGTTCGGCACCGTGGGACGGCTCGGGCGCGGTTGGGCGCTCTGGTCGATCGGCGGCCGGGCCGTCACGATCGTGCTGATCTTCCTGCTCGTCGCACGCGGCCTGACCGGCTGGGGTAAGCAGTATGGCGAATCGACGTTCGGCTTCGGCTACAACCCCGACGACTTCGCCTTCGAGGCGGCCGATTACCTCCGCACCGCACCGATCCAGGGGGCGGTCTTGAACACGAGCCTGACCCAGGGCGATGCCCTGGTCTGGCGTGCCTATCCTCAGCGCAAGACGTACATCGACAGCCGCCATCACCTCTTCCCGCCCGCTGTCCTCGACCGTTTGCAGGAGACGCGCCGGGCCCTGAGCGAGGACGCGGTCGAGCGCTGGAAGCCGCTGCTGGACGAGTACAAGGTCAACGCGGTGATGATCCAGGAGGCGACCTCGCCGAACACGTATCGCCGCCTGATGCAGAGCCCGAACTGGATTCCATTCTATGACGACGGCAACGTCGTCCTGTTCGGTCGCACCGACGCGCCGGCGACCGACCTCGCCTACTTCCAGGCACACAGTATCAAAGACCCCGAGCGGCTCGCCTTCCGCCAGGAACATCCGGTCCCCTCGCCCGAGGGACCTCCCACGCCTGTCTCCTGGATGGACCGGATCTTCCAGAACCGGTCGCTGGCCCGGCCCCAGGCTCACACCGAGACGTCGAAGCGCTGGCTTCAGGTGATCAACCCCGAGTCGGGGGCCGCAGAGGTGCCCGACCCGGCGCGCTGCCTCCTGGCGATCCAGGAGGCGCGGACAGCCCTCTCGCACAAGCCGGACGACTGGCGCGCCTACCGGCTCCTGAGCATCGCCTATCGCGACCTGGTGGTTCAGGAATCGGCCCTGCTGATGGGCCTGAAGCTCACTCCCGAGGACCGGGCGCAGCTCGACCGGATCGAGCCCCAGCCGGGGCTGCTAATGAACCGGTTCCGTCAGCGTGCCACGGCCCTGAACTTCGCGATCCAGACCACTCCGCCGCCCGCCTCCGCGACGGCCGCGCGCGAGCTTCGGGCGCTGAACGGCGAGCTCTTCCAGCTTTACCTGAGCGTCAACTTCCTCGACCTCGCCCGCGACCGGCTCCGGGCCGCCCTAGACGAGCGCGGCACAGGGAAGTTCCCGCCCGAGGGGGATCAGAATGCACGGAAGGGGGCGATCGCGCCCGACTTCTCTCCCCAGGACCGCGCCCAGATGGAGCGTGAGCTGGCCCAGCTCGACGACCGGGTCAAGAAGACCAAGCAGCAGATGGATGACTTGACCACCGAGCAGCAGGCCGGCCCCCTGCAACGCGCCAATTTCGCGCTGAGCCAGAGAGCCCCCGGCCTCGCGCTCCTGGAGCTCGAAGAGGCCGACCGGACGGGCCTCAATCCGGCCATCGTCCGGCCACAGTTGCTCGACCTCTATTGCGATACCGGCCAGCCCGAGAGGGCGGTTGAGCTCCTGAGCAGCGGGAACATCGAGGACCCGGCGCTCGGGG
The DNA here is from genome assembly GCA_046744225.1 of Planctomycetota bacterium. Classification (GTDB taxonomy): domain Bacteria; phylum Planctomycetota; class Planctomycetia; order Isosphaerales; family Isosphaeraceae; genus JBKOZB01. The sequence goes on from JBKOZB010000031.1 coordinate 3,886, forward strand.
GCGAGCCCGGAGTGTCGACCTTCCGTCAAGGGCGCGTCTACTCCCTGCTCGGCAACTACGAGTACGCCGCGTCGCTCTGGCAGGAGCGGGCCATCCCACAGCTCCGCTTCGAGCGCGGCATCGGCGCCCTCTCCGCCGGCCAGATGCTCATCAAGGGCGAGGCCCAGCCCGCGCTCAACACCCTGATCAACATCCCCGGCAAGATCGCGACGCAGGCGTCGTGGGAGTACGACCTGGCCCTCTGCCGGCTCGAATCGGGACTCCCCGACCTCGCGGCCGAGCGCTTCACCAAGGTCCTGACCCTGGCGCCAACCCTCGCCGTCCGGCCGATTGTCGCCTACTACCTCGAAAAGCTCGGCAAGCCCGTCTCCCCGGCGAACGTCGAGGAACCGAAGCCGGCCCAGGCCGAGAAATCAAAGACCGCACCGACCGAGGAGGAGAAGAAGCCCGGGGACGAGAAGCCGAAAGACGTCAAGGCCAAGAGCAAGGAGGCGAAGGACGAAAAGCCTTGAGGCAGATCGTCCCGGAATCGATGACAGCTGCCGTATTTTGGCGCGTCTCACGCTCCCGACGGTCCCGCCTCGACGTGGATCAGGCTTGGAGACCGGACGGAAGACAGACGCGAGGCCGAGGAAGGTCAGCGCGGCCAGACCGGCCAGGGTGATCCGGCCGCCGAGGTGGAACGAGCGCGGCTCGTAGGTATAGACTAGGTGGTGCTTGCCCAACTTCACCGCCGCCCCGCGCATCATGCGGTTCGCCCGGTAGATCGGGGCCTCGGCGCCGTCGATCGTCAGCCGCCAGCCGGGGTAGTAGATGTCGGCCAGGACGACCAGGCCAGGCCGGTCGAGCACAGCGTCGATCTCGACGCGCTGGGGGCTGTAACGGGTGATCGTTACCGACTCGGTCGGCGAGGAATAGGGGCCGGGGAGGTAGTGGAACAGCTCGCGCTTCTTGTCGCTGTCGACCCAGGTGAGTTCGTGGGGGTCGTAGATGGGCCGGCCGGGCTCGTGCCAGAACGGGTCGTTGGAGAAGAGGATCTCCTGCATCGGCAGGTCGCGTTCGGCCCGGCCCATGCC